>NZ_JAMXOT010000461.1 GCF_024220515.1 Oscillatoria sp. HE19RPO | reverse complement strand
TGCGCCCCTACAGATACCTTCCTTTCAGTTGAGCGTTTGAAGGATTTATATTTTGCAATCCCCTAATACGGAATCCGGTTGTCAAAGGTCTATAAAAACCCGCACCCTCAAGGGTGGGGCTACAGGGACAGAGCCTCGCCTGCGCGGGCTACTCTATAAAAAGGACTTTTTATACCCGGATTTGGTATAAAACCCAGATTCCAGGGACAAGAAACCGGGTTTTTGACCTAACTTTGTGGCGGATTGGCAGAAATGGGGTAAAAAACCCGGTTTCTAACCCCTACTGTCAAGCTCTACTGTAGCGAAGCCTTAAAGTGCAGCCACCTTAACAGGGGACTTCGGTTCTAAGCGGCGGATGGTCCGCACGGTTTGAGGAAGGACCCCAACTAATCGGGCGATCGCCTCATCCGGCAGTCGGATCACGGTTTCGCGATCGAAATAATGCTGAAACTGAGTCAGCAGCATTTGGGTCCGGTGCAATGACACCGGCTCTACCGTAAGCTGTTCCATTAATCGGATCCAATGGCGGCGAATGGCAAAGGCCTTTTGCCGTTCTTCGTAAGTTTCCGGATAGAGCAACACTAGATCCCCCACGGGAATGGTTTGCTGACACTCAATATCAAAAATGCCGCCAACAGCGGCCCCGGGTCCCACGAACTCCGCATGAAACCGCTTGTAGACAATCAATCCACAGCGACGGCGACTATCTACGATAAATAGCTGGCCGCTATTGAGTTGAGTCAAGATTTGAGCACTATGAGCGTATTTAATCAAGGCACGAGAAGGATTGACCGTCTCGCTCTTGAATGGAGGGCGATCGGGACAGTCTGACGGAATGGGGTCCAAGGGATTAGTGGCTTGGGCCTCTTTATTTGGGTTCCGGTCCTCATGTTTGTGTTGAGTCATTTGAGGGTTCTCTTCTCATGCCGAAAATCACTACATCTAAACCGGGCAACTCATGACTACAAGATGGGGTTAGAAAAGTCCCCAAATTTAAGGAATAAATTTTTGCTCTTGTTTATCATTCCCGGATTAGATAGGTAAACGCGCTTTTTTATTTAAAGGCAGGTTGACCGACCTCTCAAAAATTTTCACGGGTTTAAAAGCCGGGGTATGGTTACTCAAAAACGGGCCGGGGAGCGCCGTTCAAGGGAGATAAACCGGGTCAGTTTGGAGAATCAGAAATTTTAAAATTAAGCAATTAAAGCCCGCTCACTGCTGGCTAAAAAGAAGGATATTAGTTGATAGGAGTCGGGTGCAGTATTCAATCAGTCGGATCGGAAACCGGGTTGCACGGTCCAAACTTGTGAGGAATGGGTATGGATCTTGTGAAAAACCTGGTGTGTCTTCCCGGTTCTGAACAGGCATCGTAGATCGGGCGATCGCCGGGGCTTATTGGCGATGGAGTGCCTTGTGCAAGAGCATTCGTTTGGGCTGCCCGAAACACCAAGAACCCAACCCCGACTCAATGGAGTGAATTCGATAGCCTTCTTTGTAATAAAGTCGTCTGGCCGGTCGGTTATTTTCGAGGACGTGCAGGTAAAGGTCCTGGAATCCCCAATCTAGGGCGATCGCCTCGCAAGCTTGCAGCAATTGACTCGCGCCCCCCTGGCGGCGATAAGAGTCAGCAATGGCTAAATTGGACAAGTACGGAAACTGGGTCATTCCCAAGGTCCAAGGGTTGATACAGCGCAAGGCCATTTCTACGGTGCCCACAATCACGCCATTCCCCGATGGGGACTCTAGGGCGGATTCATAGCAGGAGGGCGATTCCGGTTGGGGAACCACGGCTACCAAGCAAAGACAATGGGACGAGTTTGAGCGCAGTCGCACTCGCAAATCTTCATAAATGCCGAGGCGCAAGATCGGGTACAGCCACCCCCCGAGTCCTTCGCGAGAATGAAAGCTATCGACCAAAATCTCGGCGAGGCTGCTGAGATCTTTGGCTTGGGCGGCCCGAATGGAAAAGCCAGATGCACCTCCCGAGGATGGCTCAGAGGCAGGGGGCTCGCGATGGGTTGGGGACGTGAAAGAGGAGTTCACGAGGGATTCACATTAAGAGGGTTGGAAACGGATTGGTTTTGACACGAAGGGAACCCTCTCCTCTTATAACATAACCTGATGAAGGGGTTCCAATATAAAATAAATATAAAGTGGACAAAAAGCAGAACAACATAAATAATCATTATCAATGATAACATGAGGTAAAATTCTGATGAATGCAGATATTTTTCCGTTTGGCCCCCATGAGGTCGGTTCTGCGAACCGGACATCGCGACGAATGGCGATCGCTGAACTCCTCGGGCGACAAACCTACTTGCACCTAGGAGGGAACGAGGCTGAAAATGCCGCCTGGACTGCCGGTTGGCTGGATTGTTTGGAGTTTTTAGGCCAAATCGACCGAGGAATAGTTGCTAAAGTCAAGCAACTCTGTTGTGAAAAAAGACAATTCTCTCGGGAAGAAATTTCTCCCTCGGTCTGTCTAACTAAAAATACAGCAGGGGAGGGGAACGGTGAAGCTGAAAATGTTCAATCTTTATCGGCAACTCCTGGAACCGTGCAATCACCAAAAGCGCCCAGGAATCTCTCTGAAAAAAATCGCAGTCGCCGTAAACAACCGCCAGGGGAGGGAGAACAAGTTCTATCGGCACAGCGTTTAAATGCGATCGCCAAGGCAATTCATGGGTCCTTGGATGAAACGGAGATTTATCAGGCGATCGTCCAGCAAATGTGTGATGTTTTTGAGGCAGACTGCGGGGGGTTAATCCTCCACGATCTCCAGGAACAAACCTTAATAGAGATGGCGGTTTATCATCCCTTGGAGGCATCCCCAGAGTCACCCTTGCGTCACCGGGAAATCCGAGCCCCGTTGCGAGTGGAGGGATTGAAAGAATGGAATACTTTACGATCGCAGAAAAGTCCTTGGGTAGTTGGAGATATAACAACCGCAGTGATGCCCGAGGTAGAGCGCTTGCTGCTGCGGGGTTCCGGCTTACAGTCTACCTTGATGGTGCCCATCCTCTCCCAAAATGAAGCGATCGCTACGGTTTATTTAAGTTACACTGAGGCTGCTCGTCGGTGGCAACCCTCAGAACTGAAATTTGCGGAAATGGTGGCACAACAGGCAGCAGTCGCCCTAGGGAATGTCAGGCATTATATCCAAGCCAAAAAGCACGTCCAACGGGAACAAGTTCTTAACCGAATTGCTGGACGAATTCGGACTTCTTTAAATCTCGATCGCACGATTGAAACGGCTTTGTCGGAGTTATTAACCCTCACTCAAGCCGATTTAATCTTATTCTCAACGCCCACTTCTTTAATAGAGAGCATCCACCACCTCTGCCGATCGCTGCGAATTACTCACCGAGTCTGTCGCCCTGCTCACTCCAGTTCCCTGGATGAACATCCTCTGGATATCGGGATAGAAATTAAGCTCTTTCAGTTTGAGTCCGGGTTGATTCAAAGTTTGCTCGGCCAAGAAGTGACTGCCATCTCGAATACTCAAAGCTCAGATTTTGGAGAACGGGACCAAGCCCTTTTTCAACAGCTCCAAGTTGGCAGTTTATTAAGTATTCCGATATGGCATCGAGAAACTTTGTTAGGTCATGTTTCCGCCATCAAACCCCAATCTTATGATTGGACGGAAGATGAAATTTCAGCGATGGAATCGATTTCCTTACACCTAGGAATTGCGATTACTCAGGCACAGTTATATCAACGGACCCAGGACCAAGCTCGCCAAGCGCGATCGCAAGCTCAAAAACTCAGAAAAGCCCTGGATGAAAAAACTGAATTAATTGCCTCGCTTCATGATACTCAGTTTCAACTGGTTCAAAGCGAAAAAATGTCTAGCTTAGGTCAATTGGTTGCCGGGGTTGCCCATGAAATTAATAATCCGATTAATTTCATTTATGGCAATCTTCCTCACATCGCCAATTACAGCAAAGAGATTGTAGAACTGTTAGAGCGGTATCGTGAACACTTAAACCCCGTTCCCCAATCTATTGCTGAATTTGAAGCGGAAATCGATATACATTTTATTCAGACCGATTTAACACAAATCCTTCGCTCCATGAAGGAAGGATCTGAAAGGGTGCGTGAAATCGTTTTGACTTTACGCAATTTTTCCCGTTTAGATCAAGCCGAAGTCAAATGGGTTGATATTCATGAGGGAATTGATAGCAGCCTCATTTTATTAGCCCATCGTCTCCATAATATCGAAGTGGTGAAATCATATAGCGATCTTCCCCGATTATGTTGCTATCCAGGACAACTCAATCAGGTGTTTATGAATTTGTTTTCCAATGCGATCGATGCCATTGAACTGCCCGATCGCGGGGGCAATGCGGCGACTTTCCCGGTGAATCATTTGGGCAGTGGGCAAATTACTATCACCACTACAGTGATTGCTCAAACGGATCTCCCCTTGGATACCCTCCTTCCCAGTCACACTCCTTACCGCCCTACGGGAGAGTGGGTGCAAATTCGGATTCGGGATACCGGATGTGGCATTCTCCCCCAACATCAAACCAAAATTTTCGACCCGTTTTTTACCACAAAACCCGTGGGGAGTGGCAAAGGATTAGGCTTATCGATCGCCTATAAAATTATCGTAGACCGACATCATGGGCGCTTGAATTTTGAAAATCCACCGGAAGGAGGATGCGAATTTATCATTGAATTACCAGTGATTTCTCAGGACCCAATTTAGCGGCGATCGGCTCAACCTGGCGTTACCGTTTAACAGTATTGCGCGAATTACCCGTGATTTTTCAGGACCCAATTCAGCCGCGATCGGCTCAACCTTCCGTTACCGTTTAACAGCATTTCCATTGCCTCATAATTGCCTATTGTGTAGGGGAGAACCCGAAGTGGGGTTTTTTAGGGCCACAAATATCCATCCCACGGGGACAGTTTAAAACTGGAAAATTCCGTCCCAGGAAACGCGGAGTGAAACGGGAACGAAGGACCCCGATTCAGAATCGGTGAAATCTCTCATGCAGGATCCGACGGTTGCCAGTAAAATATCGTCATTATTCCCAATAATTCCGACCCATCGGACGGGCGATCGCCCTCATCAATTTTTCCATCAGGATGCAACTCAAGGGTGCATGAGGCGCGTGATGTATTGCCCCTAACCCCTAACCCATCAGGATCAGGCGGAGTAGTGTACATTCAGAATGACCCCTACTCACGAACCACGGGACAGGGTGCATCTGCCTCTGCGGTTCGGTACTCGCGAACCACGGGACATCGGGCGTCTGCCTCTGCGGTTCGGTACTCGCGAACCACGGGACATCGGGCGTCTGCCTCTGCGGTTCGGTACTCGCGAACCACGGGACATCGGGCGTCTGC
>NZ_JAMXOT010000460.1 GCF_024220515.1 Oscillatoria sp. HE19RPO | reverse complement strand
CAAAGGACAAAGGACAAAGGACAAAGGACAAAGGACAAAGGACAAAGGACAAAGGACAAAGGACAAAGGACAAAGGACAAATAACCCATCCCCCCCACTACCGCCGTCTCGGCCAGGGAATATTCGGATCCGCTGCCAGGGAACGAGCCACCGCAGCCGCCCCTAACTGATTCAAATGACTAGGATCCTCAAAATACTCATTCCGATTCAGCCCTCGAACCGTAGACAAATCCCGCCAGAGAAAAGCTTGAGCGCTCATGCGGCGCATATACTGGCGGAACTCGACCTGCCTAGCGCTGCGGGTGGCATCCAAATAATCATCAGTCAGGGGTAGATTAACAATCACCAAAGGAATTTGACGCGATCGCGCAAAAGCTGCCACCGACTGCAACGCCGAACCCTGAACGCCCCCCAATTGAAAATTGGCATAATCCCCATCATAACGACCGGCAACCCGAGGCCGTTGGCTATAGTAGCGACTGGGATTGAAGCGAGTCGCCACCGGATGGAACCCATAGGCATCAATGGCTTGACCCAGGGGACTCAATCGCCGGACCGTCGTCGCAATCGTCGATGAGTTCCTGTCTCCAGACTCGGTGAGATATTGTAAGGATAAATCCTTCACCTCCCTGGAATCCGAAGAAGCGGGAAAACTCATCGGTTGAAACTGATATTCTCCCGGTGAGGAAGAGGCGATCGCCTCCTCTCGGGGAGTCCCCAAACTCAACTGAGGACGCACCCCAGATGCTAACCGCTGATATCCCGGAGACTGGACAATTTCGTTATAGGTGCGATCGACCCGGCCACTATTAAACGCCCGGACCCCATCCGCCCATAAAATCATGCGCGGCAAATGCTCTGGGCCCAACAGTTCCTGTAACTGAAACCGCACAACCTGGGCTGTGGCCCCATTAATCCCAAAATTAAACACCGTCAGTCCTGATAACCCCCTAGCAGCCAACCCTTGGCGCAGGACACGCGGATCGACCCCCTGTATCGCCCGAGAACTGCCGACAATCAAAATATCAGGCCGTCCCATTGTCTCAATGTAGGACAGATAGAGTCCCAATTGCTCATCGAGGATATCACTATTAAACGTGGGATAGTTCAGGCTAGAACTCACCGTCGCTTGTTGCTGAGTGTAAATCAGATAGCGCATATATTCCGCCACCTTTTTCTGAGCAAACGCCCTGCGAGGACTCGTCGGGGGAACGGACTGCATCCAGTAAATCGCTTGCAGCCACTGTTTTGACACTTCATCCCACTCTGCCGGAGAACGGGCAGTTTGCGCGAGGTTCGCGGCACTCGTGGCGTATTTAATCCCCTCCCCAAAGGGATCCACTGACCCTTGAGCCACTGGGACCTGGGCAACCGCTGAGGATGAACCGAAAGACGCTGTAGAACTGGGCGTGACCCTTTGGGAACAGCCCCCCATGAGGACCAGAAGCCAGACTGCCGGAATAAACTTTAGAAAAAACTGAAATCTAGGCATGAATTCGATGTAAAAGTTCAATGCCGGATGGCGGGAGTAGCTGAGTGAGCAACGGATCAAAATCTGATGAGAAACCCATTTCTATGATAGACATCCCCAATCTGAATCACAGGCGATGGCGATCGCCCTTTGCTGCACCTACTCCCCCTTGATCCGATTAATTTCCTGCTGCAACTCCTCAATTTGACGGCGCAAGCGATCGGCTTCCTGTTCTGCGGGAGACTCCGGTTTCACCTCCACCGACCCTTGAGCGCCCCCTCGCGGATAATTTCCCCGTTTAATTTCCCGATACTCCGGCGAAGAAGCCCAAGCTTGTAAATAGCTGACTCGTTCCACCGTAAAGGGATGGGTCAGAAAAACCCCTTGCGAAACGTTGTTATAGAGAAAAAACTTATAAACTTGATTGAGTCCATCCTCATCCAGTTCTTGATAGCGCTGGGCTTGGCGGGTAAACTCTTCTAAGCTGCATTCATGGGCATAGCGCGTCGAACCCCCGGCCATTTTCATCATCGTCTGCATCACTGGCCTGGTATCATCCATAACCAACATCGCCGCACGATCTGCCGAAAGTTCCGCTTTTCTCAACCATTCGTAAAAGGCTAGAATCAAGCCGGTACTGAGGATGCGGCTAAACCCCATCGTCAAATCTGCCAGACTGAAAACTGCCATAATCGCCCAACTCGCCATCTGAATCAAGGTGGTGTGACCACATTTGATATGTCCCAGTTCATGGGCAACCACTGAGCGAATTTCGTCCTCACTCATCAAGTCAATCAACCCCGTATTCAAGACAATGTAGGGTAGATCTTGTCCGAGGGCGTAAGCATTGACCACGGGGGCCTGAGAGACAAACAAAGCCGGTTCGGGATAAATATCTAAATCCCGAATACATTCTCGGAAGATTCCATACAGGGTTGAGTATTGCCGAGGACCCACTTGGATGCTATTGCCCATCATATAGACATACTGGGGACGCTCAACGAGAAATTCTACAAACTTCCGGGCCACTAAATCAAATCCAGGGACCCGACGTAAGGTTTGCTCGGCTTCCCGATCCAAGGGATGGCGAAAGGCTTCGCTCGAAATTCCAGTATAGGTAGGCATCGTTTTTTTAAATTCCCCCAGGGGATAATATAGTGGCGGCAGGACAAAGGCGATCGCCTGTTGCAACCGTCCCCTCTGTCGTGCCTCCATCAATTTTAGAGTAATCTCTTTGATCACAGGGCACAGTTAACTCCAAAAGCCGTTAATGCCAATCTCATACTTGCTCAGGACTTATACCAAATTCCATTAATGTTAACTACAGATACGGTGCTGGCTCCCCGCTAAAGTCGAGAGCATCGGACGTGATGTGTAGCTTTATTTTAGGGAATTGGTATTATTCCCCTCCACAGGAGGGAAATTTTGGGGCATATTCCCCTCCTGTGGAGGGGTGTCCCTTCGGGACGGGGTGGTGTCTTGATTTGGAACAGACCGATACTTTTGAGTAAAGAAGCATAGATCAATACCTGCTCTCTCGCTAGAAGAAACCACCCCGCCCCTGCGGGGCACCCCTCCAAGGGAGGGGAATTTTGGGGCATATTCCCCTCCTGTGGAGGGGTGTCCCGAAGGGACGGGGTGGTGTCTTGATTTGGAACAGACAGATAGACAGATACTTTTGAGTAAAGAAGCATAGATCAATACCTGCTC
>NZ_JAMXOT010000079.1 GCF_024220515.1 Oscillatoria sp. HE19RPO | reverse complement strand
GAAAAATCGTTATTTCCTGTAGGGGCGCTTCGAGAAGCGCCTGTCCAAGAGGTAAATTTGATGATGAAAAATCGTTATTTCCTGTAGGGGCGCAAGCATTGCGCCCCTACAAATCAATACACCTTGACAGGGCTAGGGTTTTAACCCCCAGCTAATAGCTAAAGTCGGTTTTAACCGACTAAAAACATCACGGGATAAGACTTTCAGTCGTCTTTAGACGACTTTAGCTGTTAGGCTAGGGTTTGAACCCCCGCCGGTTTCTGAGCCCTACCCCAAGACGAGAAACCGGGTTTCTGACCTAAATTTGTGACAAATAGCAAAAACCTGGGCAAGAAACCCGGTTTCTGAGCCCTAAAAACAAGACAAGAAACCGGGTTTCTGTCGTAAATTTGTGACAAATAGCAAAAACCTGGGCAAGAAACCCGGTTTCTGAACCCTACCCCAAGATGAGAAACCCGGTTTCTCCCCTAAATTTGTGATTAATAGCAAAAAACTCATGAAGTAGCCCGCGCAGGCGGGCTTTGTTCGTATAGCCCCACCCTTCAGGGTGCGGGTTTTTTGAAGGTTTTATTTTTTGGAGTTCCCATAGCAAAAAACTCATGAAGTAGCCCGCGCAGGCGGGCTTTGTTCGTATAGCCCAACCCTTTAGGGTTAGGGTGCGGGTTAAATTTCTCGCTTAACGATTCGTGCGAACATAATTTAAGATGCCCCGGGCGATCGCCTCAGCCATGCGAGTTCGTTGTGCCGCATCGGACAAAATCTGAACATCATCGCGACCCGTCACAAACCCAACTTCCACCAAAACCGCAGGCATACTGGTATGGCGCAACACATAGAACCGCGCCTGTTTGACACCCCGGTTGGGCATAGAGGGGAAATCCTGGAGCATAGTATTTTGAATCGCCTGGGCCAAATTCCGGCCACTGGCATAATAATAAGTCTCTAATCCATTGACTTCTGGACGGGACATACTAATTGCATTGGCATGGATGCTGACAAATAAATTGGCATTCACCCGATTGGCTAACTGGACCCGAGGTGCTAGGTCAATGGTGCGATCGTCCTGCCTGGTCATAATGGCGGTAATTCCCTCTCGTTCCAGAATTTCGGCAACTTGATGGGAGATATCGATTACTACGTCTTTCTCTTGCAGTCCGCCAATGCCGACGGCACCGGGGTCGATACCACCATGTCCGGCATCGATAACCACGGCAATTCGTCCGGCAGGGATGGGGGGAATTTCTGACTGTAGCTGATTTTCCGGTGATACGGATGGGGGAGAGTCGGGAATGACGACGGGAATCAACTGAGCATTGGGGTCCGTGGTGACAATCTCGGTGGATTCTAACTGGACTGCGAGGCGATCGCCAGATTGTTGCTCAACCCCAGAGACTCGCACTCCGGCAGCGGGTTGGACCAAAACCACGACGGTTTCCGGGTCTTCCTGACTCGGACGCACCCATAATACCGAGGAACCCCGTTCTGGTTGTAAGCGGTTGACACCATTTCCGAGGTGGGAGGAGTATATCGTCAACCGATAGGCGAGGGTTTTTTGGTCCCATTCGGTGTTGTAATTCAGGGTGCGATCGGCCTTAATCACCACTTGATTATCAACCAGTTCGATGCCTTGAATGGTGGCTAACCCTGATGTCGCTTGAGCCGTGACCTGGGGAGGATTTTCGCCTTCGGGCCAGACCAGGACTTGCCCTTGTTCGCTGACCTGGGCCTGCCAATTTTTATCGGGTTCGGTTAAGGTCAAAATCGCCCGAGTCAACGGCGGTGCACTGGATGCTTGCACTAATTGCAGTTGATTGACCCCGAGGCGATCGACATTTCTAACCCGTCGTTCTAGGTCGGGAGAGAGGGTCACCCCTGGGAGGTCTACGTTCACCCAGGTCCCATTACTGCCCGGGTTGAGTTCCACCGTTGGGGTGGCCCCATTGGTATGAAAAATAAAGCCTTCGTCTTTAATCTCCACCTCTTGCAAGAAGGTGTTTCCCCCGGTTGCAGCTAGGGGGGAGGGAGAATCGGACCTAGGACCGGATGCACCCTGGGCGATTTGGGTTCCTGCGGTGTGGGGGTCCGGTAATTGGACGGTCCATTGGTTAGGGGAACTGCCCTTGACTTCGACTTGTTGGGGGTCGAGGGTGTAACCGGCGGCCAATTCGACCACAATTCGGCTGGTTTGAGGGTTAAATTGTCCCACCCGAATTTCCCGAATCGCTCCTCCTACTGGCTGAGTCACATTTTGACGCCCTAGGGTCGTACCGGGTAGGTCGATGACCAATCGCGTTGGATTTGACAACAGTTGAGCGGTGGGTTGCACGCCGCCTTGGGTTGTAAAGGAGAGTTGGTTGCGATCGGACTCAAACCGCCAAGTTTCTAGTTGAGCCGCTTCCACAGGGGGAGCGGCTAACAGAAATGCACTGATCAGACTCGGGAGTATCCAGTTTTGGAGTTTAGCTTTTCTCAAGGGGGTGTTTTGACGATAGGGGAAATCGATGGATGGGGTCACTTTCATACTCTGCTTGCCAACTCTACGCATGATTTTAGGCTCCCTCGCTGTCCTTGAAAGCATTGCACCCATAAATGTTTCTTGAGCAGGTTTGCTGCGGGGAGCCGACTTTATTTGTCATGACATTTGTCGCTATCTTAACAAAAGTTAAGAATGTCCGAAGTATAGCATAGGCTGTTACAAAACATGAAAGCCCTGATTTATTTTTTCAGCCCCTAGATTTACCCCTTTTGCAGTTTAACGAGCCTCTCGAATATACTGTAAGATTCCTTGGGCGATCGCCTCGGCCATGCGTGTTCGCTGGGTCGGATTAGCCAGCATTCGGGCATCATCGCGACCTGTGACAAAGCCGGTTTCGACTAAAACGGCGGGCATATTGGTATGGCGCAATACATAAAATCGGGCCCGTCGGACGCCGCGATCGCGCATATTAGGAAAAGAACGCAACATACTCCGTTGAATCCTCTGAGCTAACTGCTGCCCGCTCCTGTAATAAAAAGTCTCTAACCCATTCACATCGGGCCGGGACATACTAATTGCATTGGCATGAATACTGACAAATAAATTAGCATTGACGCGATTTGCCAATTGGGTTCGGGAGGCTAAACCCAAGGTGCGATCGTCTTGCCGTGTCATCACAACGGTTACCCCATTTTGCTCTAAAATTTCCGAGACTTGTCGGGAAATATCTAAGACAACCTCTTTCTCTCGCAACCCGCCAATGCCCACAGCACCGGGGTCTGAGCCTCCATGTCCGGCATCAATCACCACGACCCGGCGGCTGGTGGGCACTCGGGGAGTGGAAGGGGCGGGAGTCTGGGTGGGAGGGGCCGGAGTTTGGGTGGTTGGCGGTGGAACGGCGATCGGCAGACTTCTTTCTCCAACCGCAACAACTGGGGGCGTCTGGACTGGGCCCTCGGGAATGCTCTCGGGTTGCAACCGGACTAGAAGTTGGTTCCCCGAGGGTTGACTGATTTCCCCCACCCGAATTCCGGCGGCGGGTTGCACGAGGACGACGACGGTTTCTGGGTCTTCCTCAATAGTCCGCACCCATAACAGGGAGGATTGGGAAGGGGTTCTCAACTCCCGAGGGGCTTCGGCCAGTTGGGATGAAAATAGGGTGATTTTATAGGCGAGGGTCTCGATATCCCATTCGGTTTTGTATCCCACCGGGCGATCGCTATTGACGACCACGGAGGTCCCATCATTCGCCAGTTCCACGGACTGAATGGTTGCTAAAGAGGGGAGACTGGAAGACTGGGGGGGAGTGCCACCTTCGGGCCAAATCACGATTTCCCCAAGATCGGTGACTTGCGCTTGCCAGTTGCGACGGGTGTCGTTTAAGTTCAATAAGACTCGGGACAACAGGGGGGAATCGGAGATTTGAATCGCTTCTAAGCGGTTGACACCGAGGCGATCGACGGTCATGATCCGTTCGGTGATTTCGGGGGAGAGTTTCACTTCGGGAAGGTCGAGGGTCACCCAGGTGCGATCGGTACTCCATCTCAGGTCAATTTCCGGGGTGGGTCCCGAAGTTCGCAAAATAAACCCTTCATCTAGGACCTCAATTCCTTGAAGGAGGGTGCTGTTGACGGTAACCGCTGGAGGCGGGGGGACGGGGGTTTGAGTGGGTGAGATGGCGACTTCCCGCTGTGGGGTGGGGAGTTGCACCGTCCACTGACTCGGGGAACTGCCTCTAAATTGAATTTGATCCGGGTTGAGGGTATAGCCTTCGGCGAGTTCTACGACAATTCGACTGGTTTGACGTTCAAACTGCCCAATCCGAATTTCGCGAATGGTCCCCCCGACCCGTTCTCGCACCGTAGTCCGGCCTAATCGGGTCCCGGGTAGGTCGATAATTAATCGGGTGGGATTAGACAGCAGTTGTGCTTTGGGTTGGACGTTTCCGGTGGTTCTAAAGTTGAGTTGGTTGCGATCGCGCTCAAACCGCCAGGAGTCTAACCGCGCAGCGACGGCAGGCGAAGCAGCGAAAATCGAGGCGGCGATCGCTAAAACCACTAGCATAAACCACAATTTTCCGGTTCTGCTCGGACGGTTTGGACTCGGCATAAACTCTAATTCTTGGGTCACCTTAGTAATCTCTAGCAAACGACTGTACGCAGGTTTCTGATGCCCCCACTCGCCTCCCGGGAAAGAATCAATTTTGTAATTTCTTGCATCTTGAACCCGGTAGGCAGTTGATATAGAATGCAGTTGATATCCCCGATGTTTCCCAGGCTGATGCCTTATAAATGAGGGCATTCATTTTTAGGCTATTTTAGCTAGGGAAATTGCTTTGGGGGAGAATAAATTAGTCATCTGGGCCCAAAAATTTTTAAAACAAATCCTCTGCATACTTCTTCTCTTTTGCTGGTATAAGGGTTAATAAATCAGTCTAAAAACCCGACTAATGGTTCCAATTATTAGCCCCAAAATTTAGGGGTAAACACGGATAATTGAAAATTTATCCAGAATTTTTAAGTGCAATTGCACACCCATCCGGGATAATTGGATCCATAAAATACCGGCAAAACAGAATAGTTTAGGACTGTACGATTGTTGAAAACCCCGATCAGGATTAGAAAATAGATGCATTAAAAATAAACCGATCGCTGTTGAAAACCCGGAACACCTGGGTGTTCCATGATACTCAATCAGCTTGGGTGCGCTGGTATCCTGCCTTCTCCTGCCTTCTCAGGTTAAAAAATTTAAAATCCTACAAGATTCTGGTATAAAATACCGAAAATTCTTCCACAAAAGGACACAATAGAATCATCCCTTTTTTATATTAGGGAAGAATAACCCCTGAAAATTTACCCGGAGAAAGAACCCATGAGTCATCAACCTGTTCAGGTAGCCCTCGCCATCCTGCATCAAGAGGGTCAGTTTCTCTTGCAACTGCGAGACAATATACCCGGCATCGTTTATCCCGGATATTGGGGTTTATTTGGAGGACATCTCGAACCCGGAGAACTCCCTCTCGAAACCTTGCGGCGAGAATTACAGGAAGAAATTACTTATGAAGCGAAACAGGTGTCCGAATTCGGTTGTTTTGAAACGCCAGAAGTCGTCCGTCATGTCTTTAATGTTCCCCTGACAGTGGATATTTCAGAGTTGGTTCTGCATGAAGGATGGGATATGGGATTGTGGACCCCGGAGGATATTCGTCGCGGGAGTCGCTATTCGGAAAAAGCCGGTGAAGTCCGCCCTCTGGGAGAACCTCATCAACAAATATTTTTAAAGTTTATGGCGGAGGGATTATTGAGGTGATCTCAGGAGTCCGGGTCAGTTAAACTAGATTGACCCTCTTATTATTGATTCCGAGAAACATGAGCGATCGCCCTGTAACCACCGTAGTTCTTGCCATGAGTGCCGATGGCAAAATTTCCGACTCCCTGCGATCGCCCCTCCTCTTCGGTTCCCCCGCAGATAAAACCCATTTAGAACAACAAGTCGCCGCTGCCGATGCCGTAATCACAGGTGCCGGAACCTTCCGCGTCAAAGACACCGCCATGAGAGTGGTGGATCCAAACCGAATTAACCAGCGCGAACAAGCCGGAAAACCGCCCCAACCCGTGCAAATCGTCGCCTCTGCCAGCGGCAACCTCCCGCGCCACATCCCCCTATTCCAACAACCCGTTCCCCGCTGGTTAGTCACCACCCCTTCAGGTGCCGAACCCTGGCGCAACCATTCCGGCTTTGATAAAATTCTCGTCAGCGAAACCCCCTCCGGTGCCGTAGACTGGCACGATGCCTTCCAACAAATCGCCAACCTCGGCATCAAAAAATTAGCCATTCTCGGAGGAGGAAACCTAGTCGCCTCCCTACTCGCAGAGGACCTAATCGATGAACTCTGGCTCACCCTCTGTCCCCTCCTCATCGGTGGCACCAACGCCCCCACCCCCGTAGACGGCAGCGGATTTACCACTCAAACCGCACCCCGCCTAGAACTCTTAGAGGTTAAACCCGTTGACGCCGAGGTATTCTTACACTACCGCCTCCGCAGACAGTGAAGAACCCACCTCTCCCAGTTCGTAGTAACGCCTTCAGGCGTTATCCATGTTCGTAGTAACGACTTCAGTCGTTATCCATGTTCGTAGTAACGACTTCAGTCGTTATCCATGTTCGTAGTAACGACTTCAGTCGTTATCCATGTTCGTAGTAACGACTTCAGTCGTTATCCCTCCAAAGCAACAACCGGCGGGGGTTAAAACCCCCGCCGGTTGTTGCAACGAGTCCAAGACTTTCCGTTGAAACTGACTGAAAGTCTTATTAAATGGTGTTTTCAGTCGGTTTTTAACCGACTTAAGCTATGAGGCGCTTGATTTATCCCCCGCCGGTTGTTGCAACGAG
>NZ_JAMXOT010000459.1 GCF_024220515.1 Oscillatoria sp. HE19RPO | reverse complement strand
CCCGATGCTTTCATGACTTGTGACCCGCGCGATCGCCAAGACCGCTATATTAAACGCTATCCCAAATTCATCGCCGAAGTCCTTTCAAGCAGTACCGAAGCCTTTGATCGGGACCTCAAATTCACCGACTACCAAAACCTCGATCGCCTGGAAGAATACGTCCTCATTTCCCAAGACAGCCAGCGCGTTGAATGCCGTCGCCGCATCGCTGCCGATACTTGGGAAACTACCATTTATGAGGCGGGCGATCGCATCACCCTCACTAGCCTTGACCTTGAATTTCCTAGCGATCGGCTCTATCGCGGTCTGGATTAACTCTCTCTATGACCCCTGCTATTGCAGCAGCGCTATCAGAGGTATCTCGGCTGTGTTTAGACAGATATCCTGTCATTCATTAACTAGATTATCATCATTTAGCATAAGCATAATAATTCGGTATAAGGGGTCAAGCTCAACCTGAATAATATCCCAAACTATTTGAGGATTAACTATAAAATAAGTATGGGCAATTACATCCCTTAACCCTGCAACCTGTCGCCAGGGAATTTCGGGATATTGCTGCCTCAGAGAATCGGGAATCTGTTTAGTTGCCTCCCCAATAATCAGCAAATTATGAACCACCGCATCTAAGGTTTTGGGGTCTCCAACAAAGTCGGAATAATCCATTCCCTCTATGTAATCTTTTATTTTATCAATGCAAATACAAATATCCTGCAAATATAGCCTTAGATCACGAGACATAGACCACCTCTTTTAAAATCCTGTCTCGAATCTGAGCCTTAATATCTCCCTGAATAACCAAATCCACCTTCCGTCCGAATAAATCCTCTAAGAAAAACTTTAAATCCATATAGTTTCGGAACGTGGGTGTCCCCTCAAACTCAACCAAAACATCTAAATCACTACTATCGGTCATTTCTCCGCGAACAAAAGAACCAAAAACTCCCAAAGATTTAACACCGTAGGTTAACTGAACTTGAGGAAGATACTGTTTTAACACCCCATACACTTCCCAAAAATTACAATCATTTAAACCATGAAGTTTCACCATGACTAAACCCCCCTCTGTTTAGAATTCAGGCAAGCTAAGATATCTTCTTGGGTAAGATAGGGAAAGTCATCTAGGATTTCTGGGTAGGTCATGCCAGAGGCTAAATAAGACAGCAGATCATAAACGGTGATTCGCATTCCACGAATACAGGGTTTACCACTGCGTTTGCCCGGTTCTAGGGTGATGCGATCGCCATAGTTCATGGTTTGTACCTCTGTTTCAATTTTTTCAATGATTAATGACTTTGATTTTGCCGGTAACGACATCATCTCAAGGGAATAACCCATGTTCTCATTATGGCTGGCAATGGGCAAGTTTGCGATCGGCCTGCGGGGTCTAACCACCGCGATGAAACTCCAGATAGAGTTCATCCCGCCATACCGAGAGAGTCGCTGGTAATTGGGTTTCCACGCCATGCAGATAATCCGTCGCCGAGGAAAAGGCCAACCGGGGGAAGTGGAGCCACCGCCATAGTCGCCCACCCCTGGCAACCACCTGCGATCGGGCAAACCCGTCTCATTCTGCCAATCCGCTTCGAGAATCGGGGAACCGCCACAATGAGGGTCCCCAAGTCAACGAGTAAGCCCCAGGGTAAATAACTCTGAAGCCGAATCACCACATTGCCGGTTAAGATAGGGAGACAGTTGGCATCTGTCTGTATGTTTGTACACCCTATGAACTTCTCGGATATTAATGATGTATCAAGACCCAATTGTAGAAGAAATTCACAGAATTCGCGAAGAGTATTCACGGTCATTCAACCACGACTTGAAAGCTCTTTTCGCTGATTTGCAAAAGCAGCAAGCTGAGAGTGGCCGAAAAGTTGTAAACTTATCGCGCCAGCATCGTCTAACAACAGGTTGGAGTGGAGGAGCAACAGAGCTAGGTGAAGAGGAAAAGGATACTAGCCGCCCCTCAACTTAGCCGTTAGGTGGTTTGGAATCGAGGCCGTCGGGTAGGCCGGTTGCCTCAACTCCTGTGGTCAATTACTGATTTTCTGAACCGGCTCACCCTACCTTATACCCCTATAAAAGCGCATAATTTTAACAAGATTAGGGTAATTTTTTGTTCACGGTTCTAAGTCCCGCGCCTTCAGTCCGGAGGGAGTATGTCAAACTGGAGAGAGTCACCCCTTGAGCAACCCCAACTCATGATTGCCATTCCCCACCATATCAGCCCCGACGACTATCTCGCCCTTGATCGCCAAAACCCCATCCGCCACGAATACCGACAGGGTTTGGTTTACGCCATGAACGGCTCTAGCGATCGCCATTCACGGATTGCAATAAACCTCCTGAGTGAGATGGATCGACATCTTGGCGACTCACCCAATCGCTTCTACGGCAGCACTGTCAAAGTCAACTACAAAGATG
>NZ_JAMXOT010000458.1 GCF_024220515.1 Oscillatoria sp. HE19RPO | reverse complement strand
GGGGGAGAAATGGAACTGACTTATGTCGTTTTTATATCTAAGAAAAAGGTAAAATGGGAAATTATATTATAATTTTAAACCGGAGGATAAAAGTTTATTTTTAATGAAAATAAAACTCAGTTGTGGGGAGTCTATGCAGCTTCGGGTCGGTCAACTGAGCAGATGTATCCTGCGTCACAGTTCACCCTCCCCATTGAGATTAAAATTTACAATATAATGTTCTAGATCCAGATTTGATTCAACTCCAAACGGGAAAATCTACCCCGATTCTAGCTGATAAATATCCGGATTTCTAATAAAAATTCGGTTAAACTGCTAACTGATGTCGTGCATTCCTCTCTAATCGGTTTAATTTCATGCGTAAAACGAAGATTATCTGCACCCTCGGTCCGGCTAGTTGCGATCGCAATACCATTAAAGAAATGGTTCTAGCGGGAATGGATGTAGCTCGCTTAAACTTCTCCCACGGTGACTATACCACTCACGAACAAAATATCCGTACCATTCGCGAAGTGTCCGCCGAATTAAATAAACCGATCGCGATTATGCAGGATTTACAAGGCCCAAAAATCCGAGTCGGAGAAATGGAACCCGAGGTTGTCCTCCATCCTGGGGAGCAAACTATCATTACAATGCTAGAGGTAGTCGGGAACGCTCAACGCTTTAGTTCCACCTATAAAGGATTGGCTGATGATGTTAAAGAAGGAGATTCTATTCTCATTGATGATGGTCTAATTTGCATCCAAGCCGATCGCATTTATGATAAAGAAATTTACGGGACGGTGATTTATGGAGGTCCGATCAAAAGTCACAAAGGAATTAACCTCCAACATTCTTCGATTTCTGCTCCAGCGATGACCCAAAAAGATATTGAAGATTTGAGTTTTGGCTTGGACCAAAACATTGATTATGTTGCCCTCTCTTTCGTTCGAGAAGCCTCGGATATCAAAGAAGTCAAAGGGGCAATTAGGCGCAAAGATAAATACGCTCATGTGATTGCTAAAATCGAGCGTCATGAAGCCTTAGATTGTTTAGAAGAGATTGTAGAAACGGCAGATGTTGTGATGGTAGCCCGGGGAGATTTAGGGGTGGAAATTCCCTTAGAACGGGTTCCTACCCTCCAAAAATCGATTTTACAAGCCTGTTGGACTCATCAAAAACCTGTGATTGTCGCCACTCAAATGTTAGAGTCCATGATTCACAATCCGCGCCCGACTCGTGCGGAAGTCTCGGACATTGCCAATGCGATTTATGATGGGGCAGATGCCCTGATGCTGTCGGGAGAAACGGCAGTGGGAGATTATCCAGTTGAGTCGGTGAGAACAATGGCGCTGATTGCGGAAACTGCCGAGGATCAGTTAACCTCTTCCCGACAATATGTGACGGGACTTGAGGCTTATCCCATTGGAAACTCGGTGGTTCATGCGGGCTGCCAACTGGCCGAAAATCTTCATGCCAAGGCGCTAATTTGCTTTACTGAACATGGATTTACGGCTCGTTTACTGTCAAAATATCGCCAATCTATCCCCGCGATCGCTGTCACAACTGATGAGTTTATTCAACGGCGCATTGCCCTCTATTGGGGTTTGCAATCGTTGCAACTGGAAGAGGTTTCTAATACCGATGAAATGATTGTTTTATTAGAAAAAACAGTCCTCGAACAGAAATTTGTCGAAAAAGGAGACCTTGTGGTGATTATCGCCGGGTTACCCCTCCCCATTACTGGGGTAACTAACTTGATTAAAGTGCATCGGATTGGGGAAAGTTATGCTGTGTAAGGGAAAATAAATCCCCAGGGTTGGAAAGAACGCGCCGATCGCCCCATCTGGAAATGGTTTAAACAGGGTGCTACAGGAGTCGGGGGCTTGATCCCTCGATTCCCGTTTGTTGAATTGGAGAATAAACGGTTTAAAATAGGTGGCAGTCCAGTCAATTAGGGATTCATTCAATGCAGTTACCCCAAAAATTAATGCTGCTCGGGTCCGGCGAACTCGGGAAAGAATTTACGATCGCCGCTCAACGTCTCGGGAATACAGTCATTGCCGTCGATCGCTATGCCAATGCTCCCGCGATGCAAGTGGCGGATTATTCTGAAGTGATTTCTATGCTAAATCCCGATGATTTGGAACGAATCGTCAATCACCATCAACCCAATTTTATTATCCCAGAAATTGAAGCCATTCGCACGGAAAAATTACTGGAATTTGAAAAAGATCGCGGCATTGTTGTCATTCCCACGGCGAAGGCAACCAACTACACCATGAATCGCGATCGCATTCGGGAACTCGCTCATCGAGAGTTAGGCATTAGAACCGCTAAATATGCTTATGCCACCACTTTAGAAGAATTAATCGCCGCTTCGGAAGAAATCGGATTTCCCCATGTGGTTAAACCTGTGATGTCTTCTTCGGGAAAAGGACAATCAACGGTTCGCGATCGCAGTGAAGTAGAAGCATCCTGGAACTATGCGATCGCCGGTTCCCGAGGCGATACTCAAAAGCTGATTGTTGAGGAATTCATTGAGTTTGAACTGGAAATTACCCTACTGACTATCCGCCAGTGGGATAGTCCCACCTTGTTTTGTCCGGCGATCGGTCATCGTCAGGAACGCGGCGACTATCAAGAATCTTGGCAACCGGCAGATATTTCACCAGAACGAATCCAAGAAGCGGAGGCGATCGCTCAAAAAGTCACTGATGCTTTAGGCGGTGCCGGTATTTTCGGCGTCGAGTTTTTTATCACCAAAAATGAGACAATTTTCTCCGAACTCTCTCCCCGTCCCCACGATACCGGCATGGTGACCCTAATCTCCCAAAATCTCAACGAATTTGAACTTCATTTGCGAGCCATTTTAGGGCTACCGATTCCCAAAATTGAACAAGTTGGCCCTTCTGCTAGTGCCGTTATTTTAGCCCAAGACCATTCGGATTCAATTTCTTATCACGGAGTCGCCGAGGCTCTCATAGAACCCGATGTTGATTTAAGATTATTTGGTAAACCCGATTCTCGTCCCTACCGGCGCATGGGGGTCGCTTTAGCAAAAGCTCAGACGATTGCAGAAGCTAGGGCAAAAGCAACCCGGGCCGCTAATACGGTGAAAGTTGGTAAATAATACCCAAAAAAGCCTAGGGGATCGGTACAGAAAGGGGGAGAAGTCAGGGTTTTGTCCAAAATTTCTGCCCCTGAATACCAACTTTGGGCCAAAAACCTGGTTTCTGGTACTGCTTCTTTAATCCAGTACCGATGCCCTAGTTCTATGACTCGCAACAGGGGGGCTAAATTTAACCCTAAATATTTTGAAGTCAAATTCTGGTTAACTCTGTCTGGGGGATGAGGGATAAATCTCTCTAGTGAGGGAGCCGGGTTTTCCTTTTATTTTTGCATAATATTAATAGTTTCTAAATAAACCCTCCTACTATCGGCTTGTCTTAGTCTTGGCTTTTGCCAAGACTAAGCATTCTTTCATTGCTTTACTTGTTAAAAATTAACGGAATAGTTAGGAGCAAAAAATTACCGGAATTATCACTCCAAAGCCTTAATTATTGCGAGCATCTCAATTTGGCAAAGAGACCTAACCCCCCAGCCCCCTTCCCTAAGAGGGAAGGGGGAGCAAGACGTATAAATTCCCCTTTGAGACCAAATTGAGATGCTCCCTAATTATTTCAGTAATTTGATTCGCTTTGATGATTATTAAAAGTTTGCCTCTAACGTCGGGGTTTATTAAATAGCTAAATTCAAACCCCATCAATTAAAAATTAATCTAAGGAGAATTCCTGAAAATGTTTAACCCTTTTAAAGTCACCTTAACCTTGATGACATCTGGAGTTTTTGCTTTAATGCTGCCTGTTTCCCAGGGAGCGATCGCCCAAGAATATCCAGGCTGTTTTATGATCGATTCTTCCGGCGAAGCTAGGAATCTCAATAACCTCTGTGAAACCCAACAGCCAACACCTCCACTCCCCAGCCAAGTCCCTAGACAAGGCAACCTGGCCCCTGGGAATACGGTCCCCGGTACAGAAGGAATGGCCCCCGGTCAGGTCCAAGTTTTACCCGATGGCACAACCATTCAAACCCTACCCGATGGCACTGTGATTAGAACTACGTCGGGTTTCAGTCCGGTTCAAACAGTGCCAGGACAGCCCACCCAAGGTATTCCAACCCAGCAGCAGGTTCCCGCAGGGACTCCGATTCAGCAGGTTCCCGCAGGAACTCCCATTCAAACGACTCCTGGGGATTTTCAAGTTAATCCCGGGGTTCAGCAGCAAGTCAATCCCGGAGTTCAGCAACCGACGATTAGTCCCGGAGTTCAGCAACAGCCGATTAGTCCCGGAGTTCAGCAACAGCCGATTAGTCCCGGAGTTCAGCCCCAGCAACAGCCGATTAATCCCGGAATTCGGATCCAGCCGGTTGATACTCAGGTTCAGTAAGGGAACTCCAAAAAATAAAATCTCCAAAACGTTCGTTCGTAGATCAACGGAGTAGCCCGATCAATGTAGGGGCGCAATGCTTGCGCCCCTGGGGCGCAAGCATTGCGC
>NZ_JAMXOT010000457.1 GCF_024220515.1 Oscillatoria sp. HE19RPO | reverse complement strand
GATTTACAAGAGGAGGTTTTTTACGCTGAAGGGGACCGGAAGTGGGTTGTGGGTTTTTTTCGAGAAAAATAGCGGATAGGTATTAATGCTTGCTGCACTAACTTCTATCCGCTACAATCTAGCTAATCAAAATTGGATTTGAAATGTGCCTCGACTTAGGACATCGCTTGAATGATGTAGTCAAAGTAGGGGGCAGCAGCCGTGGCATCTTCTTGACTCAGAAGGGCCAAGGATGCTTCTTTGAGGCAAACAATGGACTCGGCCATTCCGGGCATCGGAACGCCCAGGGCGTTGTACATTTCCCGGGCACCAATGATGCCGATTTTTTCAATCGGCTCTTTGTCCCCGGCGAGTACGCCATAGGTGGCTAGACGCAGATACCAACCGAAGTCTCGGAGACACTGTGCCCGTTGGCGTTGGCCGTAGGCATTGCCCCCCGGAGAGATAAAATCGGGGCGCTTTTGCCAAAGGCGTTTGCTGGCTTGCTCCACAATTTTCTTCTCGTTCTCAGCTAACGTAGTCGCGATTCGGACCCGTTGCTGGCCGGTTTGAAAAAATTGTGTTAAACTGGTGAGTTCCCCGTTCGTCGGATAACGGAGCTCATCGTCGGCTTTGAGAATAACTTGACTAACTACACTCATGGTTTTACAAAACATCGGAGATCCATCTGTTGTAGTTTAGCCATTGAGGGGAACACAAATAAAGAGAGGTAAATGTAAAGTGAATGCCACTAATGGGCAAAACAATTACGCAGTCGGGGATCGGCAGGATGAAAATTGGCAACAAGGTTGCGCGATCGCAGTAGAAATTGCGGATTTGAGCGACACCGGGGACGGGGTGGGGCGCTATCAGGGGCGTGTGGTGTTCGTTCCCGATGCGGTACCTGGGGATCGCCTGCTGGTCCGGCTGGTCAGGGTTAAGCCTCAATATGCCCAGGGCAAGCTCCTAGAGGTCCTAGAACGCTCTCCCAACCGGATACGCCCTCATTGTATCGTCGCGGATAAATGCGGCGGTTGTCAGTGGCAAAGCGTGGCTTATTCGGCCCAACTCCAAGCGAAGCAAAATCTCGTCACCCAGGCGATCGCCCGAATTGGCGGAATTGAAAACCCGACAGTAGAACCGATTTTGCCCTCTCCTTCTCCCTTTGGCTATCGCAACAAAGCCACCTATCCCCTCAGTCGTTCCTCTTCGGGCAAGGTCCAAGCGGGATACTATGAAAAAAATAGTCACAACTTGGTCAACATTAATCAATGCCCCGTCCAGGACCCCCGGTTAAATCCGCTCCTGGCTGAGGTAAAACAGGACATTCAGGACCGGGGATGGTCGATTTACAACGAAACAGAACACCGAGGGAATTTACGGCACCTGGCGCTGCAAATTGGTCGCCGTACAGGACAGATTTTGCTGACTTTGGTCTCTGCCAATCGCAAGGTGATGGATATTGAGGCTCAGGCGGAGGAATGGTTGAGTCGCTATCCCGATTTGGTGGGAGTTTGCCTCAATTACAACCCCAATCGGACCAATGCGATTTTAGGGGAGGAAACGCGCTGTGTAGCGGGTCAACCCTATTTTGTGGATGAATTTGCCGGAGTCCAGTTACAACTGCGCTCAGATACGTTTTTTCAGGTGAATCCGGAGACAGCGGAACTGCTGTTAGAAAAAATCGCCTCGCGCCTGGATTTGCAGGGGACTGAGCGATTGGTGGATGCCTATTGCGGGATTGGCACCTTTACCCTCCCCCTCGCTAAACGGGTCCAACAGGCGACTGGGTTGGAAATCAATCCAGCGGCGATCGCGATCGCCCAAGAAAATGCCCGACTCAATGGCTTGACAAACGTCTCCTTTCATGAAGGGTCCGTTGAAAAATTATTGCCGCAATTAGAGAGTCTGGGATTACCGCAGGGAGAGAAACCGGATATTGTGTTACTGGATCCCCCGAGAAAAGGGTGCGATCGCAGCGTCTTGGAGACCCTGATTCAGATTGCACCCCAGCAAATTGTTTACATCAGTTGCAAACCCTCCACCCTCGCCCGGGACCTGAAAATCCTCTGTGATAGCGGAATTTATCGACTAAGTTGCTTACAACCGGCTGATTTCTTTCCCCAAACCTCCCATGTTGAAGCCGTCGCGTTCCTCGTGGCACAAGGATAAATTGCGATTGGAGTAGCAATTGTAGGGTGGGCAATGCCCACCTGCACAGAAAGGTGGGCATTGCCCACCCTACAATTGCTATCTCAGAATGATTTAGGGCCGCTATAGTAGAACTTCCCTGGCAAAAATAGGGGGGTTATCTACACCGACAATTGGGCGATCGCTTTGTCAAGATTGAAGAGTAACAAAGAGGACAAACTATGAATAACTCTATTCAATCAATTTACAACTGGTATCGCAACACCCTTCGCAATCCCAAATATCGTTGGTGGATTATTTTGGGAACCGTGGCTTATTTCTTCAGCCCGATTGATATTGCTCCCGATTTTATCCCCGTGATTGGGCAAATTGACGATATCGCCCTGGCAACCTTGTTAGTTGCTGAGTTATCTCAGATTGCAATGGATTATTTTAAAGCCCGAAAAGGTGAAGTCGAAGAATCCACCCATTCTGTCAATACCGCCTCAACGGTGGGGGGTTCTACAGTCGTAGATGTAGAAGCCAGTTCCGTCAATCAATAATTCATTTCTTTAACAAATAGCACCCCCCAAGCCTGCTGGATCAGTAGGCTTTGTTTTTTGCTAGGGGTAGGGATTGTCCGGATGTTAAAGAGGGCGACAAGTTTTATGGTATTTTTAGGGGTTGAAACCGTTTAGAGTGGATAGTTTAGTGCCACGGATAACCGGCAGAAAACAACTCGACTTCTGGGAGAACAGGACTTTAGCAATTTTTTTTATGAAACCCTAAATGTAGAGGCGATTCGCGAATCGCCTCTACATTTAGCCTGCGTTTGGCGCAGCCTGCGCGGCAGCGCTTAGGCAGGCTTTGTTTGTGTAGCCCCACCCTTGAGGGTGCGGGTTGTTATGACCCGGGCAAACCTTTCATAAATGCCGATCGCCATCATGAAATTTAGTGAACTTGTCCAAAAACTTGCCATTCATCTCCCCGATAGTCCCGCTGTTTCCGAGGGGGAGGACCCAGAAATTACGGGAGTTGCTGCTGTAGAAGAGGCAACTGCGGGGAGTTTGAGTTATATCGAAGGCAGTAAATTTGCCGATCGCATCGCGGTGACGGCAGCAACGGCGTTGATTTTGCCGATGGATGCTCAATTGCAACAACAGGCGAGCGATCGGGGAATTGTGTGGGTTGCGACCCCAGAACCGCGATTATTATTTGCTCTGGCGATCGCCTTGTTTTATCAACCCTTTCGACTCCCGGCAGGCATCCATCCCACCGCCTGGATTCATCCGGATGCCAGCTTGGGGGAAAATGTGGCGATCGGGGCCTTTGTCTCCATCGCCCAAGGGGTGAAAATTGCCCAGAATGTCTGCATTCATGCCAACGTCACCCTCTATCCCCATGCTGAAATTGGGGAAGGGACCGTCTTGCATAGCCATTGCACCATTCATGAACGCACCCGCATCGGCAAGGGTTGCACCATTCACGCGGGGGCCGTGATTGGGTCTGAAGGGTTTGGATTTGTGGCCTCTCGCGCTGGGTGGGTGAAAATGGAGCAATCCGGCTATACCGTCCTAGAGGACCGGGTAGAGGTGGGTTGTAATAGTAGTATTGACCGTCCCGCAGTCGGGGAAACTCGGATTGGGGAGAATACGAAAATTGATAATTTAGTGCAGATTGGGCATGGGTGCAAAATTGGCAAAAATTGTGCTATAGCCGCTCATGTAGGATTAGCCGGTGGGGTCAAGTTAGGCAACAACGTGATTTTAGGCGGTCAAGTGGGGGTTTCCAATCAGGTAAACGTGGGAGATGGGGCAGTCGCCTCCGCCAAATCTGGTATTCACAGTGATGTTCCCCCTGGGGCGATCGTCTCCGGTTTTCCGGCAATTCCCAACAAACTCTGGCTGAAAACCGTTGCCATTTCCAACCGTCTCCCAGAAATTTATCAATCCCTCAAGCAACTACAGCGTTTGTTGGGTTCCAAGTCAAATTAGCAGAGGGATTCACCACTGATCTCTGGCACCCGTGGCAACACCCGACGGGGGAGCAATCGATTGGCGGTCTAACAACTGAAGTCGGTTTCAACCGACTGAAAGTCTTATGGGGTGATGCTTTTAGTCGGTTTCCAACCGACTTTAGCGATCGGGCGGGGGTTTGAACCCCCGCCGGTTTATTTCGGTGAACCGGGGTTAAAAATTGAGCCGTCTAATTTTTTTATAAAAAATTATGGTTAAAAACCACAGGTTTGAGGATATATTTTTAACTAGGCCAAATTGAATGATGCGGCTGAATTTTCAGTTTTTAGATCGGGAAGGATAATCATTGAAAGCAATGAGTGAAATTGCTACAACCCCCCTTAAAGGAAAGGCGCTGCTTCAAAAAGTAAAAGAACTCTCGCACTTACCCCGCCGAGAAACCGCCAAGCGCTGTGGATACTACAGCAAGTCAAAAAATGAAGATCTCCGGGTAAACCTCACGGACTTTTATGATGCCGTGCTGGAAGCTCGTGGGATTCCCCTGAGCCCAGAGGGTTCAAAAGATGGTCGCGGTCGAGAGGCAACTTATCGAGTCAGCGTCCACAAAAACGGACAAATTGTCATTGGTTCAACTTATACCCAGTCAATGGGATTAAAGCCCGGTGATGAGTTTGAAATTAAACTGGGTTACAAGCACATCCACCTGATTCAGGTCGATAGCAGTAAAAATGACTTCCTCAACGAAGACGATGAGGAGTTCGACGAAGACGATGAAGATTAGAGTAGAATTTAATCGCAGATTCGTTGAACATTTCTGGGTAATACGGTAAAATAACGCGACTAGAGTCGGATGCAGTAATCATCCATTCCAGTTTGGAGCCTTTCTGCTTGCCTTTGAGACTTCCTTTCTTGGTTGCCGAGGTCGGCAAAAAATGAGGCTTTAAAGCTCCAGGTGAAGCATCCAATACAACTGAAG
>NZ_JAMXOT010000078.1 GCF_024220515.1 Oscillatoria sp. HE19RPO | reverse complement strand
GCGCAATGCTTGCGCCCTCCGGAGGGCGCAAGCATTGCGCCCCTACAATCTACACACCTTGACAGGGCTAGGGTTTTAACCCCCGCAGGGTGTTGCCACTTGGGCTATGAGGCGGGGAATTTATTCCCCGACGGGTGTGGTTTACTCAGAAGAAAATTGCTATAAATCCGAATCCCAGAACAGGAGAGGGACTTTAAATCCACGTCACGAGGAGAAATTTAGTAAACCATGATTAGTGAATTAGACCGAGTTGTTTTAACCGTAGATTTACCGGAATATGATTTAAAATCCTGCGATATGGGCACCGTTGTCTTAGTCCATCAAGAAGGTTTGGGCTATGAAGTAGAATTTATGACCATAGCCGGAGAAACCATTGCGATTGTTTCTCTCTTGAGTTCTCAAGTGCGGCGAATTGGAGACAGAGAAATTGCTCAAGCGCGGGTTCTAGCATCATCATGAATGGGGGCTTGAAAAAACTAGAAACGTGGGTTTTTCGTGGAAAACCCGCGATTCGCTCCAACTGACCAAGCTCTAGGTAAGTGCTATCTGTAGGTTGGGTGCAGAAAAGCGCGCAACCCAACAATTCACCAGAAGACTGTAGCCAACATTGAGTTATTTCATATAAATAAATTTCATCCCAGAACTTTTGGTGCAGCATATCTGGAAAATTAATACCCAATCCGGAGTTCAAAAGTCGTTTTACTCTTTAGCCCGCGCAGGCGGGCCCTTCGACGGAGATCAGGACAGGCTTTGTCCGTGTAGCCCCACCCTTTAGGGTGCGGTTTTTAACAGATATATCAATACCGGATTCCGGATAAAATAGGGATTGACTCGTTTAATTCCTAATATCATCATCAAAAATTTCATCAAAAATTTCTCGCTTGACTCGAAAATTGATTTCTGTGATTTTTTGGTACAAAACATCAAAATCAGAAATATTAATCTGACCTTCTAGGTGTAATTTACGAACCACTGCCAAAGTTCCTTTAACATTTAAACCTAATCTTTTTGCTTCCTTTCTAGCCGCAAAATCATCAAGGATTATATAATCTGCTTGCAAGTCTATTGCCAAAGAGATTGCCTCCGATTCACCTCGACCCAGCCGCTCATTTAAACGATTCGCCAAAGATAGTAATTTAATTTCTCGAACGACTAATTGCTGATTTGAAATCAGTCTGTTAATGCATCCTGATGCTTGATCCGGTTTGGCATTGATTTCTAATTGCACACTTGGGGGGATATAAAACTGATGGTCGTCATTGATGAAATTTTCTAGGAATTCTAATCTGAACAGAAAAATTAACGGAGAACAATTAAAAACAATTTTCATCAGTCTTACCAAGTTTTTTCCGCTTTAATATCTTCAGGAGTAAGATAAGAAAAATCGATACTCATCATTTCCAAAATCTTTAAAAGCATTTCCGGTTCCATCTCCATGATTTCTGCTCCTTTCTGAAGGCTAATTAATCGAGAAACTAAAGCACCAACGACAAAAACAAACTTTTCCTTTTGTTCGATACTATTAAACAGTTGCACTTCGGAAGCAATTTCTTGGAATTGGGTTGTGTTTTTCATGATTTTTCTGGATTTTATTTTGAGTGATTTTAAATCCCGATACCCATTGACAGTCTGAGCAATATCGATGCTATCGGGTCGAGAAAAAATTATGTAAACGGTTGAGGATATGAGCGAAGACCTGTTCTCCATCTATCACTTGTCCCTGTTCAATTTGAGTGGCATCAATCGCGATTTCCTGACGCAGTTCAGTCAGGTATTGCTGGCGTTGGTCCAGGAGTTCTAGGGCGGCTAAGATGACCTCATGGGCGGATTGGTAATGTCCTTGGTTGAGTTGATCCGCAATCCGTTGTTCTATTTCTGGGGTGAGTGATAGGTTCATGGCACCAGTAGGAGCGTTATAGATTACTTTGATTATAGTCGCGCAGAAACTGGGCGGCGATGAGACTTATATCATGGCTCTGCCGTCCTTGGGGGAAGACTCAATTTCTGCGCCTTCGGGCAATAATAGAAGAGATGGAGTCACAGGGAGAGTTAAGCCATGACTGGACGCTGGGTGAGTTCGCTGTTGACGGTTTCGCTGCTGTTGGGCATGGGTTCTCTGTCGCCTTGGGTGGAGGCACAGACGGTTTTGGTGCAGGCGAGAATGTCGGTAAGGGAGGTTAGGGAACTGTTACAGCAGGCAGTTCAACAGACACAACAGGGACGACCTGTGCAGGCGATTGAGACATTGGAGCGTGTTTTAGAAGCGGCTCGGCAAGGGGAAAATCGGCAGTTGGAAGCTGTAGTCCTTTTAGGGATTGGTGGAAATTATGACCAGATAGGACAAAGAAAAAAGGCTTTAGAGTCTTATGAACAAGCACTGATTATTTTTCGCCAGACCAATGCCAGATCAGAGGAAGCCATGACGCTTAATAACATTGGTGCCGTGTACGATGACTTGGGAGATCGGACTCAAGCCTTGCACTACTACAATCAGGCTTTGCAGATTCAGCGAGAGGTGGGCGAGCGCTCTGGGGAAGCCGCCACTCTCAATAACATTGGTTCAGTGTATGATGCTTTGGCCAACCGGACGGAAGCCCTAAACTACTACAATCAAGCCTTGCCGATTTTGCGAGAAGTGGACGATCTCTCAGGGGAAGCCGCCACTCTCAATAACATTGGTGGAGTGTACAATGCCTTGGGCAAGCGGACGGAAGCTTTGAACTACTTCAATCAAGCCTTGCCGATTCTGCGAGAAGTGGGTGATCGTTCAGGGGAAGCCGCGACTCTCACTAGCATTGGCTTTGTGTACAATGTTTTGGGCAAGCGGACGGAAGCCCTGAACTACTTGAATCAAGCTTTACTAATTCTGCGAGAAGTGGGCGATCGCTCTGAAGAAGCCACCACTCTCCATAACATGGGCTTGATGTACGATGCCTTGGGCAAGCGGACTCAAGCCCTGGACTACTTCAATCAAGCCTTGGCGATGAGCCGAGAAGTGGGCGATCTCTCAGGGGAAGCCAAAACTCTCAATGGCATTGGCTTGGTGTACAATGCCTTGGGCAAACGGACGGAAGCCTTGAACTACTACCATCAAGCCTTGGCGATGAGCCGAGAAGTGGGCGATCTCTCAGGGGAAGCCAAAACTCTCAATGGCATTGGCTTGGTGTACAATGCCTTGGGCAAGCGGACGGAAGCCCTGAACTACTACCATCAAGCCTTGGCGATGAGCCGAGAAGCGGGCGATCTCTCAGGAGAAGCCAGGAGTCTCAACAACATTGGTGCAGTGTACAATGACTTGGGCAAGTGGACTCAAGCCCTGAACTACTTCAATCAAGCCTTGCCAATGGGACGAGAAGTGGGCAATCTCTCAGGGGAAGCCAGGACTCTCAACAACATTGGTGCAGTGTACAATGACTTGGGCAAGCGGACGGAAGCTTTGAACTACTACCATCAAGCCTTGGGGATGACCCGAGAAGTGGGCGATCTCTCAGGGGAAGCCACCACTCTCAATAACATTGGTGGAGTGTACAATGCCTTGGGCAAGCGCACGGAAGCTTTGAACTACTACCATCAAGCCTTGGTGATGAGCCAAGAAGTGGGCGATCGCTCAGGGGAAGCCAGGACACTCAATAACATTGGCTTGGTGTACAATGCCTTGGGCAAGCGAACTCAAGCCCTGGACTACTTGAATCAAGCCTTGCCAATGAGGCGAGAAGTGGGTGATCGCCCTGGGGAAGGAAACACTCTCCATAACATTGGCTTGGTGTACCATGACTTAGGCAACCCGACTCAAGCTCTGAACTACTACAATCAGGCTTTGCCAATTCGACGAGAAGTAAAAGATCGCACTGGAGAATCAGTCACTCTTACTGGTATTGGAGTCGTCTACCGAGACACCAACCAACCCGACAAAGCCATCACCTACTGGGAAAACTCCCTCAATATCCTCCTCTCCCTTCGAGGCGAACTGCAAAAAGAATTCCGCGAAACTTTCCTCGAAACCAATCGCGGTGCAGCCGTTGCCCTCGTTGACCTGCTCATCGACCAAAACCAGCCCCAACGCGCCTTTGAATGGGCGAACCGCGTCACCACCTACGAACTGGCCGACTATAACCGTCTCATCGGTGTGAGAGTCGCCAACCCCGAAGCCCAAGCCGCCCTTGATGACTGGAACGACCAATCCCAACAACTGCAAGCCCTCCGCCAACAACTGCAAGACAACTTCAGCGCCGCCCTCGTGGACCAAATGCGCGACTTAGAAGCCCAAGTCAATCAACAAGCCGAAACCCTCGCCAATACCTACCCCGAAGTTGCCGAACTCTTTGAAATTCAACCGGAAGACCTCAGCCAACTGCAAGCCAGCCTCCCCCCGGGAACCGTTGTCTTACAACCCGTTCTCCTCACAAACATCCAAAACGTTCCCAACACCCTCGCCCTCTTCCTCCTCAGCCGCGACAGCCTCAGCGTCCAGAAAGTCCCCATCGATGCCGACCAATTCAACGATTGGGTCACAAACTATCGCCAAATGCTCCAAAGCGGCGATTCCGGCTATCGTCGGCTTTCTGCCAACCTATACAACCACCTGATCCGCCCCGTTGCCCAGGAGATTGAGGCACTCAACCCCCAACAACTCGCCATCATCGCCACCGGGTCTCTGCGCCAATTCCCCTTTGAAACCCTCCGGGACTCGGAAACCGACACATTCCTGCTGCAACAGTACCCCATCCATTACCTGACTCGTCTCTCCAGTCGTTCCCTCCTCGCCAGTCCCTCCCCCTCCCCTTCCCCAACTTTCCCCCTGTGGTCGATTCCCCTCTTCCTGGGAGTCATCGGCGTTGGCGCAACGGTCAAACACCATTGGAAACTGGGGGGAACATTGTTTACCGTCGCCCTAGTCACCGCCACCCTTTCCCCGCGCTTCTCACCGGGCTACCAAGTGCTAGGCTTTGCCAATCCCCAACCCCAAGACCCCTTCAACCTGCCGGGAACGGAAGCCGAAGTCGATGCCCTCCTCCGCCTCGCCCCGGAGAGTGAGATTTACCGCCACCAACAGGCGACGTTGGAACAGTTCAAACGTCAATCCCCCCGTCATCGCTATCTGCATCTAGCCACCCACGGCTGTTTTCAGCAATTGGGTTGTTGTTTGCAAGACAATTGTGCGGATTATCAGCCAGATATGAACGCCAACACCCTCTTATTTGCCGATGGAGAATATCCCCTAGCAGACGCGGCCTTACTGGGGTTACAGAACACAGAATTGGTGGCCTTAACCGCCTGTCAGACGGCGTTACAGACCAATATCGACGGGGATGCGATTATGGGGATGGCTTATATCTGGGAACGTGCTGGGGCCAGGGCGTTGATGGCGACCTTGTGGAATGTGGATGATGCGGCAACCGAGGCAGTGACAACCGAGTTTTATCGCCTGATGATGCAGGAGAATTTAACGAAGGTGGAGGCATTGCGTCAGGCGAAATTAAGTCAGTCTCACCGTCATCCGTTTTTCTGGTCCCCGTTGGTGTTGATTGGCGACCCCCGTTAGTCCAGACCCTGGGTCAGGACTCGGGGAATTTCTAGTAAACTAAAATTAAGCTATGCGGCATTTACATTATTTTTCACGGTTCAGGAGGTAACAAATGACAGAAATTACGACCAATGAACTGCCCCAACTTCTCCAGAATCTATTTATAGAAGTGGAACGCACTAAAACCCCCATTACGGTCATCCATGAAGGCAAACCCTTAGTGATTATCTATCCCGCTACCATCCCAGATGCCCGCCCCGCTTTTGGGGCAATGAAGGGCATCGGTGAAATTTTAGGAGATATAATTGCTCCCGAGCCTCAGCCCTGGGAGGTGTTAGAATGAAACTGCTGCTAAATACCCACATTTGGCTTGGGTATTTACTGGGAGACAACCGCTTATCAAGCCAAGTTTAAACTGCACTTGCTGCTCCTAATCCTTAACTGCATCAATATCGAAAATTTGTAAAATTTCTAAAGATGAGAAATGGAGACTCTGCCGGTTGCCAAAGTTCCAGAGGAGGAGTATCATAGAATGGATGTCAATTTTTCCTCCGGGATGATGAGCATGAATCCACTCTCTAATCTAATAGCCAATGATACCTGGGTTCCTGCCACATGGAAGGAGTACCTGAGTGCTTTGGATGACCCCGCCCATGCTAAATCCAAAGGCTATTACAGCAATGGGCGAATGAGATTAGAAATGCAACTACCCGTAGGTTTTGACCACAGCAAACATCATGGAACTATTGCCCTTGCCATTAATCTCTATGGCATTGTGAAAGGCATTCCGTTCACGATTTTAGACAATTGTTCCTTCCGTAAACCGGGATATGCCGAGTTTCAGCCGGATTTAGCTTATTACATTGGCACCAAGGCAACCGCCATCCCCAACGGCACTGACATTGTGAATCTGGAAGAGTATCCGGTGCCGGATTTGGTGGTGGAGGTGGCGAAATCATCCCTGTTGGACGATCGCACGGTTAAGCGAGTGCTGTATGAAGATGTGGGGATTGCTGAATATTGGATTGTGAACGTGGAAACCTCGGAGGTAATGGCGTATCAGATGAGCGATCGGGGGAGTCAGCGAATTGATGTTTCTGTGATGTTTCCAGGACTGGAGATAGCGACCCTAGACCAAGCGCTGCAACGGAGTCGCAACCAAGACCAGTCCCAGGTGGGTGCCTGGTTAATGGCGCAGTTTCAGTCCGTTGGAAAGGGATAATTATCAATTATCAATTATCAATTATCAATGATCAATTATCAATTATCCATTTCGATTACTCTCCGTCTCCCATTTGTCTTTCTAAAGATTGCCTCACCAACCCTAAAATGTATGGTAATTCCTCAAGAGATGCTAGAGCCAGTTCAACATCCCCATTAGCCCAGTGCCTCAAACCCGATACATCTCGGCAAATTCCCTTGGGGTCATTAATTTCCGTAAATCGCATATTTAAGTAAATCCGTAACCGCTTGGCTTGTGGGACTACATCTACGAAGTTAGACTCCAATTTATAAGCAACGTAGAGCTTCAGAAACTCCTCAGTGACGCCCGGATCAAGGGCAAGAACTTCCTTGCGAAAGGCTTTAAAAAGTTCTGCCATTTTTCCAGAACACAGGTGGGGATGATCTTGTATCGTGTAACCTGATTGCTGCGGCTTGGATTGATAACAATTAAGCACATCATCTTCCAATTGTGGAGAAATCCAAACATCCAGGGCCATTGTAGAAAGTCTCGCTGCTCGTTGGCGAATAGCATTTTCATCCCACTGTTCAACCTGTCCCAACCCTTGATTCAACTTCAGGGGACTTTCTTTAAAGCCCTTTTCCATATCACGCTTCTCAACAAAGGGTTTATCACTATATTTCGAGTTGTATGCAGTAAGCGTTAGATTTCCCAGGGTGTGCAAGTAAGTTTTTTGAATGCGTTGCCAGTCTGGACCCAGTGAGGTCTTCCATGCAGGAGCAAGATTTTCATTCTGGGGCATAATATGTTCAATTGTGTACTCATCTACTACTACTCGTTCTTTGCGATCATGATTTTCCAAGCGTCGTAGCCAGTAACTGCGATCGCGAATATTGTAAAGGTCTTTAATTTGCAGCCATTGCTTAAATTCATCATCATTAGGAAAGCGTCCATAGGACGGCAGGAGCAGAAAGCGAGCCTGAATACTTTCGAGATAATTATTTTTTTTGAGAGCCTTCGTAAAGTTAGCAAAAATTATGTTTAATGAACTGGTAGGAATCCCACAAACAGCACGGCGAAAGACATAAGATTCCACCAGTCTAACGGCTTGCACAAAATCTGTTTCAGGGAATTCACCTGAATCATAATCTTGATAAAGCTCTAATAAAAATGGGTAAGCTACATCTACCTTTAATTCTCGCAAGTCTTGAAAGGCTACTTTAAGTTTCGGGTTCTGCTCATAGCCCAAAGCCATCGCACAGTAGTACCGAGCAAAGGTATTAATATCCTTGACCAATGCCTCCACACCAGCCTGAGCAATTTGGGACAATCTTGAATAAGCTTTGAAGGATTCATACACGGCATTTTTATTAGGAATAACGCCATTTTTGACGGTCAAAAAATGGCGTATAAACTTATCGAATTCTGTTCCATAAGCCTCCTGCCCAAACTCCACTTCCATAGATCGCCAATACTGCTCATAAAGCTTGGTTTGAAGTTCGGGTTCAAGTCCCATCAGAATGTAATTCCGGATTAAGTCAGCTTTGGTTAACTCACGACCCGTGGAGTTCATGCTCTCAAAAATAAGTTGGGGATTGTCCTGTTCACGGCTCAAGGCAACATCTACAACCAGTAATTTTGCTAATCCTTTACAGACAATCGTCAGATTGTCCTGATCCTCCTTCATGAGTGACTCAAACAGTTTGAAATTTTGTGTGATCCGGATAGAACAATCTTTGGGCTGCGGGGATTGGCTGAGAATTGCAATCAGTGAGGATTTGTCAGTTTGCGAGAGAATTAGCTTATAGTATTTTTCTCCATCTTCTTCTGGATTAAGCAAATAATAGTTTCGCAATTTGCGCGGGGAAAATCCTTCCACGGGCTCAAAGTCCCCAAGAGCATTAGCCAAGGCTGCAATGAGTAATGTTACTGTAGTGAGGCGTTGCTGTCCGTCAATAACTAGGAGTGGAGACTGACTGGAGACTTGATAAAGTCCTTTTTCAATATAGACAATAGAACCCAAAAAGTGAGAAGTGATTTCATCTGTTGAGCCAGTAAGCAGGATGTCATCCCACAACTCCCGACATTCTTTTTCTGTCCATGAGTAGGTACGTTGATAAATTGGGATAACGAACTGTGGGGACTTCTTAATCAAGGCGAGTAGCTTAGTTTCAGAGGCTTTCATTTGAGTACAGGTAGATTGACTGGACTTGAGAAAAACTAGGGGATTATAAATATTCAATAAAAAACTTGATTTGATATCGTACCATAAAATATCTGTCGGGGCTCAACAACCGCATTTCTTAATTAAATTTTAATATTTGATGCAGAAATGCTTCCATAAACCGGGCTTATGGGTAGGGGGCAGATGCTTTTTATTTAGCCGATCGCCTCCGACTAATCTTGATTGCCATTCTGGACTCCTAGAAACCGGGTTTCTTGACTCAATCTTATTGTTGAGCCAAACGTTATAGCAGAAACCCGGTTTCTCACCCCCGGAAACCATTCAGAAACCGGGTTTCTTTCTTAAATTGTGGGTAACAAAACCCTGCCTAAGTTCGCTCAAATTGGCTCTGCTGCTGCTGGGCTTCCTCCAGATGCTTTTGAGTGGTGGCTGCTTGTTCTGGGAAGGTGTCGGGGGTATAGACTTGCAGGGCGGATTCGTAATAGGAAATGGCTTGTTTGATGTTTTGGGTTTTTGTTCCTTTTACTCGATCACAGTAGGCCCGTCCTAGGTTTTGGTTGATATGCGCCCATCTTTGTGGATAAGCCTCGCGAGTCTGCACAGTTAAGGCGTTTTGGTAACAGGAAATAGCCTGCTCGATGTTGTCTGACTTTTCCCCTTGCACTCGCTTATAATAGGCTTCTCCGAGGTTGCTTTGGGTGGTGGCCCAATCCATAGGAAAGGTTTCCCGGGTGCGGATTTGGAGGGCGTTTTGGTAACAGGATATGGCCTGTTCGATATTCTCGCCTAGGTCTCCTTGGGGGCGATCGCGATAGGTGTTGCCGAGATTGTTGTGAGTCATGGCCCAATGTTGGGGGAAGTCTTCGAGGATATACACTTCCAAGGCGGCGATATAACAACCGATCGCCGCTTCTACATTTCGAGCGTGGTTGCCTTGGACGCGGATATTATAGCTATTGCCGAGGTTATTGTGAGTCATCGCCCAATCCAGGGGATAGTCTTCTTGGGTATAAACTTGTAAGGCGGCTTTGTAACAGGCGATCGCCGCTTCAAGATTCTCAGATTTGTCTCCTTGGATGCGCTCTTGGTAGGCACTTCCCAGATTATTTTGGGTGGCGGCCCATTCTTCGGGAAAGGTTGCCTGGGTATAGACGGATAAGACACACTCATAGCAGGCCATCGCGATTTCGATATTGTGCGATCGCGTTCCTAATGGGAATTGATAGAAGGCGATCGCCAAATTGTGGAGCATCAGCGCAATTGATTCATTTCTCTCAGGATAATTCGGATCAATTGTTGACGGAAACCAATCTTTGATAACCACTGTCAACATGAGGTCAAATTTATCCTGATATTGCACCAAAACCGCCTCAATCGCTTGCGGATTATCAGGATTTTCTAGTTGGGCTTTAAATAGCGCCATTAAAACCTCGATATACTCATCATACTCCTCTTGAGGACTACGAGATCCGCCTGCATTCGCCACAGCGCGCTCATCCGGACGGGGGATTAAGCCTCCCAACTTTTGTACTAGACTGAGCAAAAAATTAGCCCGGTCCTCTTCCCCAGCTTGTTGGAACTGTTCCGCCAGGATTTGGCACAGTTTGAAGAACTCCTGATCAATGAGTTCCCGATGTCGATTGATGATTTCATCGGCTTGGGTTCGAGGGTTGACCAGCAATTGTTGAATTAAGGTGAGATAGTCTGGGATTCCTGGTTGATTCATGGGATAAGAGATAGAGAGGATGATTTCAATTGTAACGGATTCCAATTCAGAAACCGGGGTTGTAGGTTAAATTGTCGTTTCCAACTTAAACGCCATGCGATCGCCTTTTCCATCGGCTAGAGTCGGTAGCGCATCATATAGCAGTTCCCATAGTTATGAGGTACGTTTTTGGAGTGCGGTAAGCGAAGCTATGCCGAAGGCTTTGCATCTTGCTCGCTATTAAAGAAAGCGAGCAAGATGCTCGCACTCCTTTGTCTGTACCGCATAATTCCACCGAACCGCTATAGTTGCTCCTATCCTCAATGTTTTATGGCAAGCTCCTGTTGATGCAACTTAGGAGAAATCTCTGGCATAAATATTGTCTGAGCTAAGGAACTCGCGATATAATGCCCTAGTTTTACAGGGACAGCATTGCCAATCTGTCGCATGGCTTCTGTCCATGAACCCACAATTTTATAGTCATCGGGAAAGGTTTGGATTCGTTTAGCTTCAAAGGTTGTGTAGTACCGAATTTGACCATCTTCATACCGAATCATATTTTCTCCTCCAGGAACACCATGATCTCCTGCTTTCAATGTCTTAGAAGGCATATCAATATAACTCCCCGTGTGTCCCGGGTATGCCTTTGCACCTGTTCTGAGAATATGCTCACTATGAAAGCTCCCTTGCGGATCCGGTTTTGGGAGTTCTCCAATTTCATCTCTAACGGTTTTCCAGGGCTTTAACGGGGGAGGGAATAAAGTAGGTTGTTGGATGAGTTGCTCAACCCGTTGCTGGGTTCTTTTATCCAAATTTTCAAGTCCTGAAGCCTTGATTCCATGTCGTCCCCAATAATCACCACTGATGAATTGTGACCAGAGTAGTGCATCCAGAGAGTGGGTTTCTTGAGGAAAGCTCCAGTTAATGTTTAAATCCTCTCTGATGCCGACAATAAAAACCCGTTCACGGCGTTGGGGAATGCCGTAATTTGCTGCATCCACCAAGCGAAAATTTACCTGATATTTTACGGCATCATATTGGCCTGATGTCTGGATGTTTTCAAGCCGGATGAGATGTTCTTGCCAATCTTCTGAATGTTTTATGTCAATGTCAGGATAGGTTAATCTTAAAAGAATATATTCAAAGTAACGCCTAAATGATTTTCGCAAGAGACCTTTGACATTTTCAAAGATAAAAAACTTGGGTTTAGAAATACTGATTGCTTTGCACACATAAGGAAACATATCTCGTTCATCTATATTTCCTCGGTGCTTTCCTCCCATTGAAAAGGGTTGACAGGGTGGTCCACCTGCAACCATATCAACGTTATCGAACTGGTCAAACTGGAATGAACGAATATCGGTATGATAAACCAGATTTTCGCTATAGTTATAGGTCAGAGTTTGGCAGGCATTTTTATTCCATTCAATCAAGGCATTGTGTTGAATTCCCGAGAGTTCTATTCCTTTAGCTAGACCCCCTGCACCGGCAAATAATTCTAAGCAAGAAATTTTAGGGTTGTTCTTCATCATCTAAATTATTTAAAAAGTTTTCAATACTTTGAAAAAGGTCTTCCTGGTTTGCAGGTATTCCCTGGCATTTTTCTGCCCAAGCACGTCCCGGATGGCAAACATCCCAATCTGATTTTGCTTGTTGGTATCGACCCTTGCCCGGATCATGATTACCAAATCCGTCAATTAAAGTGTTCCAAATGGGTTGATATTTTCGGATGAGGGCCGCTTCAACCGTTCCAATCAAATCACTTTCTCTCCCTTCGAGAATCATAAACCGGCAGAAAAAATCCGATATTTCCAACCCCTCTGCAATATTGATGCTGTGGCTATGTTCATAGATACGATTATACAACTCGTAACTCTTAGCATTTTTCGAGGATAACTGCCTAGCTTGTCGCCAACCTTTAGGAACTGCTTTACCAATATAAATTGGCATAGCAAATGCAGTTCTATTAACTCTATGAAATTTTGAGTAAATTCCAGATTGAGCAATACAGTATAGAGCATAAACGCCTGTCCCAGAAAAGCGTTTTGGAATAGGAATCGAATGTACAGGAGTTCCATTAAAAAAGCGAATCGTATCTTTTATGATGGCGTCAAAGTCGGACGAAACATAGATATGTTGTGAACGATCAAAAATATTCATACCTGCTCGGTCTTAAACCAATAACCATCAGCATAATAACATCAGATGTGATGATTGCTTCATAATTGCTGCATAATCGGAAGGTGGTTTTCAGCACTAATCTGCCCCAATTATGGTTGATCTTCCTGAACCAGCATTTCTACATAATCATCCATTCCTGCTTCTGCCAGAGTGCGGTCTTCTGCCGCAAACTCAGTTGCTAGAGCAGCAAGTTGTGTGGCGTTGAGGTTGACCCGATCGCGTTGATCTCGAAATTTGAGGAAGGCTATAAAATCAGCAACGGCACGAAGTTGCTCGTCACTCAGGCGATCCAGGTCTTGCTTAATGGTTTCCCTTGTGATTGTCATCAGATTAAGGTCAAAAGTTTACAAACGATTGCTTAATTATATAGCGGTTCGCGGACTATTGGGGTCCCGATATCTCTAGGAGTGCGGTAAGCGAAGCTATGCCGTAGGCTTTGCATCTTGCTCGCTTTATAATAAGATAGCGAGCAAGATGCTCGCACTCCCAAGACTTACGCATATTTGGAGGATAGATCCTAAATGTAGAGGCGATTCGCGAATCGCCTCTACATTTATGGGTTTCCCTCCCTCAATCCGTAAGTCCTGATAATAACATCAAATGGGATGATTGCTTAATATATTTAGAGGAAAGGAGTGCGAGCATCTTGCTCGCTTTATAATAGACCTCGTGCAAAAAAAGGATTGATCCCCCCAACCCCCCTTAAGAAGGGGGGCTTTAAAGAATTTTGCAAGAGGTCTAATAAGATAGCGAGCAAGATGCTCGCACTCCTTCCCCGATGCCTTAAAATGACATCATCGGCGCGAGTGCCTCGGTAATCTTTCCGGTGACCAATTCATTGCCACTTGGACTGAGATGAATGTGGTCCCGATATAAACTGGCGGGTTCTTCTACGGCATTAAAAGGGTCTAAAAAATCTAGGTAGGTGATTTGATGCTGTTGGGTGAATTCTTGCAGGCGTTGACGAGCTTTGATTTCATAGTCTCTCGGTCCCGGTTCTCCGAGTTCGCGCAATAAGGGGGTGATTGCTAATAGAAATTGTCCTTGGGTTTCGGTGACGATTTGCTGGATTTGATGAATTGCTGCTAAGTTAAACCCCACCCGATCGCCTTGTTCCTCGGGTAACTTAGGCACTGTTGGCGCGGGTAACAGGTATCGACTCACTACCTCTACCAGTGCCAAGGGGGGTTTTTTGTCGGGATAGTTGCGATCGCGTCCCACTTGTATAGAACTCGGTTGGGTCCCAAACAAATCATCGGTATTGATTAGCAACACCACTGCTTTTGCACCAAAGGTCCCAAATTTCTCCAGATAGGCGCGTTCATTGCGGGGTCCCCAGGAGTTTGCGGAGGCGTTGAGCACTTCGATTTGAGGGGAATTTCCCGGGAGGCGTTTCGGGAGTTGTTGCTGCATGAAGGCGGAGATGGTTTGCGCCTGATCTGTCCACCATCCGCCATTGGCAACGGAGTCTCCCAGCAACAAGACTCGCGGGGTGTCTGATGTTGGGGTGACGGCAGCACTCCGCATGGAATATTGGTTAATCTCGAAGCGATTGCCAAAGCGGCGCAGTTTCTGATTCGGTGCTAACAGATACCCGATTTTCTCGTCGGGGATGTACAGGGGAGGGTTGCCAAACCCAAAGAGCAGTCTGAGTGCCACTTCTACGGCGATGAACAGTCCCAGAATTATTGCGATCGCAATCCCTATCATTTTCACTGGTCTAACCCCCACCTCAATCCTCAGCGTTTTTATCCCATCACCCTATAATAAAATCGGGATTTAGGACTTAATATGATTATAAGAATCAATCTGTAATTCTGTGCTAATGAACTTTCCTCGCATCCATCCTGACACGATTGAACAAGTCAAGCAACGTGCTGATATCGTAGATATCGTCTCTGAGCGCGTTGTACTCAAAAAAACGGGTAAAGATTTGATGGGATTGTGTCCCTTTCATGATGAAGGGTCGCCGAGTTTTAGCGTGGTCCCCAGTAAGCAGATGTATTACTGTTTTGGATGTCAGGCGGGGGGAAATGCGATTAAGTTTTTGATGGAAATCGGCAAACAGTCGTTTTCTGAGGTGGTGTTGGATCTGGCGCGACGGTATCAAGTTCCCGTGCATACGATTGAACCGGAACAGCGGGAAGAGTTACAGCGACAGCTTTCTCGGCGAGAAGAACTCTATGAAATTATGGCGATCGCTGTGCGGTTTTATGAGCACGCTTTACATCAACCCCAAGGCAGTGATGCGCTGAATTATCTGAAAGTTGACCGGCAATTGAGTCTGGAAACAGTTCAACAGTTTCAATTGGGTTATGCACCAGCAGGATGGGAAAGTCTTTACAGTTATTTGGTGGAAGAAAAAAGGTTTTCGGTGCAGTTGGTGGAAGAGGCGGGATTAATTAAGGCGCGGAATACTGGGGGAGGGTATTACGATCGCTTTCGCGATCGCCTGATGATTCCGATTCATGATTCCCAGGGACGTGCCATTGCTTTTGGCGGGAGAACCCTCAGCGATGAACAACCGAAATATCTCAATTCTCCAGAAACGCCGTTATTTGATAAAGGGAAAACTCTGTATGCTTTGGATAAGGCGAAATCAGCTATTTCCAAGGCAGATAAAGCAGTGGTGGTGGAGGGATATTTTGATGCGATCGCCCTTCATGCGGCAGGAATTTCTAATGTCGTTGCCTCTCTGGGGACAGCATTGAGTTTGGATGCGGTTAAGCAATTATTGCGTTATACCGACTCTAAACAAGTGATTCTGAATTTTGATGCAGATGCGGCAGGGACGACGGCAGCGGAACGGGCGATCGGAGAAATTGCCGAATTAGCTTATAAGGGACAAGTCCAACTGAGAATTATCAATATTCCCGATGGCAAAGATGCGGATGATTTTCTCAAATCTACCGGCAGTCCCGAACCCTATCGGCAACTGATGGATAATGCGCCGTTATGGTTAGATTGGCAGATGCAGCAATTGTTACAGGGAAATGATTTAAAACAATCCGATGCCTATCAACGGATTGCCAAGCAAATGGTGAATTTACTGACTAAAATTCAGAATACCGATACTCGGATGTATTATGTGAATCGCTGTGCAGAAATTCTCAGTCAGGGGAATGGAACTTTAGTGTCTTTGCGGGCGCAAGATTTAATTAAACAACTCAATCGAATCCGGCGCAAAGAGAGTAAGAGTGAGCAGGAAAAGCAACAGGATCTGGTTCCGGTTTCTGCCGATCGCGGGTTGTTACAAAATGCCGAAGCGGTGTTATTGCGGCTGTATTTGCATTGTCCGGAACATCGCGGGGCGATCGCCCAGGAGTTAGAGGAGCGAGATTTAGATTTTAGTCTCTCCCACCATCGGTTTTTGTGGCAGCAAATTATCCAGGTGGAATATCACGCTCCAAACGGGGATTTATTGTCTCAAGTGCAAGAGCGATTTTTACAGAACAATCGGGATTTAAAACCTGTTTCTGAGTTGTTTCATTTAGATGAAAAGTCTCAGCGAGATTTATTTAATCCGCCGCTGATGATTCAAGGGGCGATCGCTTGTATTGAACGAGTGCTTTGTGATAAGCGCTGCCGTCAAGCGTTACAACTTTGGAAGGAAACCGATTTGACGAAAGAACCAGACCGTGCGCGGTACTATCAAGAACAAATTTCTGAAGAAAAAAAGCGAATTGAAGAACTGGATAAGCATCGGCAAGTGAGTTTAATTGATTGGCTGCAAATGTATTGAAAATTTGGGTAGGTTTTAAAATTTGGGTAATACAGAAATTATGCAGTGTTTAACATGAATCTCAAAATGTAGAGGCGATTCGCGAATCGCCTCTACATTTAGGGTGGATTTTCAAAATTGGCGTAAGTCCTATAATAGTATAAAAAATATAAGCACAAAACGGATCGAACCGGGAGGCGGATTCCCTGGTTTCCCCCTCCCCTGTTTATCCCCCTGCCACCGGACCCAATTTCCCCTAAAATAGGAAATATTTCACCGAACCGGAGGTAACATTAGTGGCAACCACAGCAGCAAATGAGACGGCACAACCCTTGTCCCGAACTCCCCTTTATGACGAGGCGATCGCCCTGAATGCTAGGATGACTGCCTTCTCGGGATGGGAAATGCCGGTGCAGTTTTCGGGAATTAACCCGGAACATCAAGCAGTCCGAACCGCTGTAGGAATGTTTGATATCTCCCACATGGGGATGTTTTCTCTCTCCGGTAAAGATTTGCTGACGCAAATGCAAGGATTAGTACCCTCAGATTTGTCTCGGTTACAACCCGGTGAGGGTCAGTACACGGTTCTCCTGAATGCCCAAGGTGGCATCTTGGATGATATTATTTTTTATGATCAAGGACAGGATGAAGCGGGAAGGCATTTTGCTCAGGTGATTGTGAATGCTGCCACTTGTGCAGAAGATAAAGCTTGGTTGTTGGCACAATTGGCAGGGTCCGATGTGGAATTCCAGGATTTATCCAAACAAAAGGTATTACTAGCGGTTCAAGGTCCTGAAGCGGTGCAGAAACTGCAACAGTTTGTAGAGGTGGATTTGTCTTCGGTGAAACCCTTTGGACATTTACAAGGGTCGGTTTGTGGGGGAAATGGATTTTTGGCCCGCACGGGATACACTGGGGAAGATGGGTACGAAGTGATGGTGAATCCAGAAACTGGAATAACCCTGTGGCGATCGCTCTTAAATGCCGGGGTAACTCCTTGTGGTTTGGGTTGTCGGGATACCCTTCGTCTGGAAGCAGCAATGGCGCTTTATGGTCAAGATATCGACGAAAGCACAACCCCGTTAGAAGCAGGTTTGGGTTGGTTGGTTCATCTGGATAGTAAAGGGGAATTTATCGGCAGGGAAGTGTTAGCAAAACAGAAAGAAACGGGGGTAAAACGGCGCTTGGTGGGAATCGAAATGCAGGGTCGTTATATTGCTCGTCATGGGTATCCGGTGATAGCTGAAGGTAAATCGGTGGGAGAGATTACCAGTGGCAGTTGGTCTCCTACTTTGGAAAAGGCGATCGCCCTAGCTTATTTACCCCTAGAACTGAGTAAACCCGGTCAATCTATTGCCGTAGAAATTCGGGGTAAAACCTACCCCGGGACTGTAGTGAAAAAGCCCTTTTATAGGTCTGCTAAAAAACCTCAAAAGTCTTAATTAACCGAACTTGTTTTATCCCGCCCATGAGAGGTTTTGCTTTTAAAAGCGGGCCCTTGAATGGGTCGTCTTTTATTATCCTAACAACCTATCCATCAGGAATTATGTCCGGTAAAATCTTGACACCCTCCCCCCGAAAAATCCTAGTTGATACAGACCCCGGTGGAGATGATACGTTTGCATTACTGTGGTTGCAAAGTTTGGTAAAACAAGGGTTTGCTGAATGGGTGGGAGTGACGACTGTGGCGGGAAATGTTTCCGCTGAATTGACCTTTGCTAGTGCTTGTAAAATCTTAGCATTAGGTGGGTTTGAATTGGTGAAAATTGGCCGGAGTGTGGTCTGGGAGGGGGGAACAATTGGGGATGCTGCTGAAGTACATGGGATGGATGGTATGGGCAATTTATCTCATGTATTGCCGGATTCTCCTCGGCAATTTGCAGCAGCATCTTATGCGGATGAAATGATAATTGACACTTTGGAATCGGCACCGGGTGAGGTGACGGTGATTGGGTTGGGACCGCTAACCAATTTGGCGGCAGCGGAACAGAAACGACCGGGGATTTTGCGGTTGGCGAAGGAATTGGTGTTAATGGCGGGTGCGTTTGAGGTGCCGGGAAATGTGACTTCAATAGCGGAGTTTAATGTGGCGTTTAATCCCGAGGCAGCAGCAGCGGTTTTGGAGAGTCGGGAGGATATAGTAATTTTGCCGTTGGATGTGACGCGGAAGCTGATTTTAACGGTGGAGATGACGAAGGCGATCGGCCAGGAATATCCTAACCTTGAACTGGCCCAGTTTATTCATAAATTGGCGCAATTTATGAGCGAGTCTTGTTTGTGGCATCGAGAAACGGGTGGAATCAATGGATTTTTAGTTCATGATGCGGTCACTATTGCTTATTTATTTTATCCCGAAACTTTGTTATTTCGGCGGGGATGGGTGAGGGTAGAAACTGCTGGAAATTATACCCAAGGTCAAACAATTTTAGACCGTCGTCACGGGACTAAATCATTTACGAATGCTTTTGTGGCGGTGGAGGTTGAGGCGATGAATTTGTTAGGAATTTTAATAGATGATTTAAAAAGACTCTGTTCCCAGAGGGTGAGAGAAGAGGTTAAGGTTTAATACTCAATTCGGTTGTAAAAAGTCAGTTCTCTCTATTAGCCCGCGCAGGCGGGCTTTGTCCGTATAGCCCCACCCTTTAGGGTGCGGGTTTTTATTTTTTGGGGATTAAAGTTATCTTATGGACTGGCGCTTCTCGAAGCGCGGCTACATGAGTTTTTTTGGGGATTCAATTCATCTTTGGACTGGCGCTTCTCGAAGCGCGGCTACATGAGTTTTTTTGGGGATTAAAGTTATCTTATGGACTGGCGCTTCTCGAAGCGCGGCTACATGAGTTTTTTTGGGGATTCAATTCATCTTTGGACTGGCGCTTCTCGAAGCGCGGCTACATGAGATTTTTGGGGATTCAATTCATCTTTGGACTGGCGCTTCTCGAAGCGCGGCTACATGAGTTTTTTGGGGATTAAAGTTAGGATTTGGACTGGCGCTTCTCGAAGCGCGGCTACATGAGTTTTTTGGGGATTAAAGTTAGGATTTGGACTGGCGCTTCTCGAAGCGCGGCTACATGAGTTTTTTGGGGATTAAAGTTATCTTTGGACTGGCGCTTCTCGAAGCGCGGCTACATGAGTTTTTTGGGGATTAAAGTTATCTTTGGACTGGCGCTTCTCGAAGCG
>NZ_JAMXOT010000456.1 GCF_024220515.1 Oscillatoria sp. HE19RPO | reverse complement strand
AAGATAATCCTGATCGGAGATCTCCTGATCCAATTGCGCGTAAGGTTGCCAGTAAGCATCATTGTCATAACTCATACGGCCCTGACTCCCCTTCCAGTGAGTTGACTGGCGATCGCATGATAAGCAGGCTTAGGCTGGTATTCAGAATCAAACAAAAAGGGTTCTCTCTCAGGGAATCGCCATGAGTAGCGGTCGGTCGTACCCCAAAGATTGAACGTGGTGATACCGCAGTCGAGGGCTAAACGGAGCAATTCAGAATAGGCGATCGCTTGGGATAATAACTGAACTCTCCCAACTGGGGTGACTTGATTCCAGAGGGTAACCTCACCAAAGTGAACGTTTAACCCTTTACCTTGAATTTTCCTGATAAAATCCTTGAGTGTAAAAAGTTTCAAAGTCCCCGCAATGTTATGATGCAGTTGTATTGAAATTCCGTTTAAAGGTATCCCTTCATTGAGGCAAGATTGTATCAATTTTAAAACGCTTTCTTGCTTTTGAAATCGTTGCAGTCTAAACTCAGAATAGAAAAAACTAGCATCGGGACGGGCTTCTTGCGCCCAAAGTAAGCAGCGATGAATCCACTTGGCTCCCAAATGATAGCTTAAAATAGTTTCTCTCAAATATCCGTTGTCGTTGAAAGCCTCTCCACAAACATCCCAGTCAATTATTTGCGGATAGCGCTGCATCGTTTCAAAGATGTAACTTTTCAGCATTTGCGAAAATTGATAACTCTCCATATCCTTCACCCAGTCTGGGATTGAGCGCGCCCAAACCATTAGATGTCCTCTGAGAGTGAGATTGTTTTTGGTGGCAAAATTTACAATCCAATCACTCTGATTAAAATCCCAGGTATGAGGATGCTGACCAACTCGCCGTAATTTCAAAGAGTTTGAAGGGGTTAATAAATTAAAGTTTTGTGCGATTAACTCTTGAAGTTTATCATCAGATACTAAGGTTAAGTAATCCTCTCCAGTTCCCAGGTAAAAACTTGGGGGAATCAAGTCTCTCATTCCCACGGCTTTAGAGTTTTTTATTGAATATTACAAACAATAGAAAAAGCGCTTTCCCTCTAACATAAGGAAGGTCAAAGAAAGAGGGAAAGCACCTCTGAATATTGACCGAAAACTTAATTCCGGCCAAAATACTACGGGGCTGGGGGTGGCGGGTCGCCTCCCTCACCAGGTCCAACGGCGTTCTGGTTACTGGTGAGATAAACGTTCGTCTCAAGCTGGTCAAAAACGGGACTGGGGATAAGAGGAGTCCGCCAAATGTACTTACGGTCCCAAGGCGTCACTAACCCCATGATTTTGCTGGACGCTTCAGTTCTAAGAGTCCCCTTATCTCCTGCGCCTACGTTGTTAATCAACCAAGCTCTTAACTCAGCAACCCCAATCGTTCGAGATAGGGAGATAGAAATACTGTTGCGAGGAATTGTCTCATTGACCAAAGCCCCGGTATTTGGATCATAATAGGCTACAGGGATAGGGGTAGCGGGGAAAAGCAAAATTTTGTACTGGTAGGACCCGCGTTGTCCTTTGATGGCAAACTCTCTTTGGGCGTTGGTCTGATTAGTATTACCTGTAGATTTGAAAAGTCCAGTTCGAGGAGTTGCGATGCTCAATCCTAGCCATGCAGCTACACAGTCTTTGATAAAACAACGCTCGTTGCTATTATCAGTCAAGTTGGTGGCCGTCTTATCTTTAGCAATCCCGGTGATCGCTTCGACATAATAGCCGGGTAAAGGTCCTGGACGTAGAGCCATAAAATTTGCTTTGTTTTTGAAGTTTTTTGGGAGAGAATACGCTTATCGGAATCAACGAATCTGATACCAGCAAGCGTTTTAGAAGCGTATCGGAAGCCTATCGGAAGCCTCTCAGGAGCCTCTCAGGGGCCTATCGGAAGCCTCTCAGGAGCCTCTCAGGAGCCTCTCGGAAGCCTCTCAGGAGCCTATCGGGAGCCTTTCAGGAGCCTATTGAAAGCATCACGGAAGCATCACGAAAGCATCACGAAAGCATCACGAAAGCGGTTCGGATATTATCGCTGAATAGTAGTCCTATCGGCTGTTTATCACTATATCGCCGAAATTGCATAAAAACGGGATAAACGGTTTTTAAACCGTCCATCGCACCTTAAGGTACGATTATTTTTTTTAATTATTTCCGTATGCAACGACCCAATCAGGTACAGTCTTTCTAGCACCCGTGGAAAAATATTTCCCATATTTAGGATAGACGGTAATTTCTTTAAAAT
>NZ_JAMXOT010000455.1 GCF_024220515.1 Oscillatoria sp. HE19RPO | reverse complement strand
CGCAATGCTTGCGCCCTTGGGGCGCAAGCATTGCGCCCCTACATTGACGGGGCTACTCCAGTGATCCGTCACTAAGAACGAACGTTTTGGAGATTTTATTTTTTAGAGTTCCCTTAGTTCGTAGTAACGACTTCAGTCGTTACCGCGTGACTTGGCGCAAGCCAAGTCAAGCTCAACTTCCCCAACTCCCCATCCACCAAGGACAAACGACCAATGACAAATGACAAATGACCAATGACCAATGACAAATAACCTCAACCCTTCGACATCATCTGTTCCACAAAATTGGTATAAACATCCCCTTCAATAAAATCGGGATGTTCCAGAATCTTCTGATGGAAAGGAATCGTAGTCGGGACCCCGGTAATCGCACATTCCCGCAGTGCGCGTCTCATGCGCTTGAGGGCCGAAGGGCGATCGCAACCCCAGACAATCAACTTGCCAATCAGGGAATCATAATAAGCCGGAATATCATAATCCGTGTACACATGGGAATCCATCCGCACCCCCGGACCACCTGGAGGTAAAAATCCGTTAATCCGTCCGGGACAAGGGCGAAAATTGCGATCGGGGTCTTCCGCATTAATCCGACATTCGATCGCATGACCCCGTAACTGCACTTGGTCCTGACTCAACCGCAGTTTTTCCCCTTGCGCAATCCGAATCTGTTCCGCAATCAAATCTAACCCCGTAATCATCTCCGTCACCGGGTGTTCCACCTGGATCCGAGTATTCATTTCCATAAAATAGAAATGACCCGTGTGATCCAACAGAAACTCAATCGTTCCAGCACCCGTATAATGAATCGACTTCGCCGCCTTCACCGCTGCCTTACCCATTTTTTGGCGCAAGCTGGGCGTTATGGCAGGACTGGGGGCTTCTTCTAACAATTTTTGGTGACGGCGCTGAATCGAGCATTCCCGTTCCCCCAAATGGATCACATTCCCATGAGCATCCGCCAGAATTTGGAACTCAATGTGACGAGGGCGTTCGATAAACTTTTCTAAATAAACCCCCGGATTCCCAAACGCCGCTTCTGCTTCCCCTTGCGCTGCCGCAAACAGTTTCGGGAGTTCGCTGTCTTCTCGGACGAGACGCATCCCCCGTCCGCCACCCCCAGCAGTTGCCTTAATCATCACCGGATAGCCGATTTTCCGGGCAATTTCCCGGGCATCTTTTTCATTAGTAATTAACCCATCGCTTCCCGGGACCGTCGGCACCCCCGCCTTTTGCATGGTTTCCTTCGCCGTGGACTTATCCCCCATTGCGCGCATCGCCTCGGGAGTCGGTCCGATAAAACTAATCTGATGATCCGCACAGATTTCGGCAAACCGCGCATTTTCCGACAAGAACCCATAACCCGGGTGAATCGCTGTCGCGTTCATGGTTAAAGCAGCAGAGATGATATTGGGAATATTTAGATAGCTTTTGGCACTGGGGGGTTCGCCAATGCAAACCGCTTCATCTGCCAGTTGGACATGGAGAGCATGACGGTCAATCGTGGAGTGTACAGCAACCGTGGCAATCCCCATCTCCTCACAGGTCCGGAGAATCCGAAGGGCGATTTCGCCGCGATTGGCAATGAGAACTTTGGAGAATTGCATGGGCCTGCGGTTGCTCAACTCGTAAAAATCAATAAAGGATGACCGAATCGTGGTGGGTGTCCCGGATTCAGCGGCATAGATATGCCAACTCCAAATCCTATCATGTATGGGATAATGCAAGTTGCAACTTGGAGCATCAAGTGGCTGAAATCCTTGTGATTAGGGGAATTGGGACAATTTGAAAAAAATCTTTCCAAATTGTGAACATTTTTGAAAAAAGTATGGTAAGTTAACTAGAGATGAGCTAAGATAGTTCATTGCCTGCGGATGTGGCGGAATTGGTATACGCGCACGTTTGAGGGGCGTGTGGCTTTGCCTTGCGAGTTCGAGTCTCGCCATCCGCATTAAATCTGAAAAGGGGTTACAGCATTGATGTTGTAACCCCTTTTGCTTTATGGCCCGGAAGACGACTGAAGTCGTCACTACGAACAGAAGAATGTGTTTCCCCCGTTTGTAGTAACGACTTCAGTCGTTATCTTCTTACTCTAATGCCCGGAAACGACTGAAGTCGTTACTACGAACAAAAGAAGTATTCTCCCCGTTTGTAGTAACGACTTTAGTCGTTATCTTCTTACTCTAATGCCCGGAAACGACTGAAGTCGTTACTACGAACAAAAGAAGGGATTTTTCCCCGTTTGTAGTAACGACTTTAGTCGTTATCTTCTTACTCTAATG
>NZ_JAMXOT010000454.1 GCF_024220515.1 Oscillatoria sp. HE19RPO | reverse complement strand
GGCCGAAAAAGCCGCTCTCAAAAAATCAATGGTTATAAACGCCATATTCTTAAAGATTTAGATATAGGAGTGATTCGGGCTGTGGCTGTCACCCGCGCGTGGACACCAGAATCCGCTGCCACTGTTGACTTAGAAGTTGATTTAAAAAGACAACAGGTTCAGTTAAATGAGCTACATATCGACCGAGCTTATTTATCGAGTCATTGGGTAAAAGAACGCTCCGAACAATTACAGATATTTTGTAAAGCATGGCCGGTAAGAAACTCAGAACGGTTTGATAAAAACGCCTTTGTTTTTGACTGGGAAAACCAGGTAATTAGTTGTCCAAATCAAGTGATTATGCCGTTTGAACCCGGTAATATCGTTCATTTTCCCAAACCGGAGTGTGCCGCTTGTCCCCTGAGAGAACGCTGTACTACGAGTAAGAATGGCCTCCGCATATCTATCCATCCCGATGAAGGATTGATGCAGGAATTGCGGAGGCGTCAATCTACCTCAAGCGGTCGCGCTTTCCTTAGGGAGAGAACGTCTGTAGAACACTCTCTAGCTCATGTCGGACAGTGGCAGGACAAACGCGCCCGTTATATTGGACAGCGCAAAAACCTCTTCGATCTCAGGCGAGTGGCTGTCGTCCATAATCTTCATGTCATTGCTCGAATGAATGAGGTTTTACCAATACAACAGGCCCCACCGTAGTTGAATCCAGCAGGTAGATACACATTTGCTCGGTGTTGTCAAGCCTTTTTACTGAACCGACGCCCTAGAGGAAGGGGTTCATATAATAACCTCCACCATGAGGCAACCATCCATGCCGCAAGAGGATAAGCAGAGACTAAAACCGTATCACGAATCGTTTGAGACCAAATGTCCTCATTCCGGCTGAGGCTAATTTCTCCCGCTTTCAGCCCAAACATTCCCATCGTTTGTTGGATCTCGGGCGCATCATTTCCGCTTGTCAGCCAGTCAAAATTAAGACTCAGCGAGTTCACTGCGAATCCTCCATAGGTGTTGTTAGGAAGTCAACAAATCGCTGATTGTCTATCCAACAATTCAAGCTTTAATAACCACTCATTAAAATGTAGGCAGTGACCTCGAATTGATTGTAATCCTATTCTCTCAGCTAACTGCGGTCCAAAGGTGGATTTGGCCTTGCCATAATCGGGGAACTGAGCAATAATCCGTTTGCTCGGTGCTGTTTGTAATCCATCGTTGATTAACTCGGGGGTCTCATATTGACTCGCAATCGCCTGAAGGGTTTCAACTTCTTGTGTGCTTCCCGAACTCAGGTACTCGAAACAAGTTGGATCAGAAAAAAGATAGGCTTCATACTCATGCAACTGAATATAAGGGATGAATCGCAGGTCCCCTATATCTTCTGCAAATTTTTTTTCCAAAAATTTAACCCGTTCAAAAGGATTTTGTCTCATCCGTTCAGCTTCGGCTAGTCCTGGAAAGTCATCATGAATCGCATACAAATCAATCATAGTCGTGAAAAACGCATCTGTAGCTTTATCCTGTTTCAGAAATCGGATGATGTCATTCTTCATCGGTGCATAGTTGCGACCACCGCCCCAATGGACTCGCCCCTTCTTCTTGGCGTGAGCAATGAGTACAGGATTGTGCATGAATAGGTTGTATTTCGCCAAATGCGGCTTGATTAAATTGTCCGCAAATGTCTGTTCGGTTTGCCCTTCAGCAAATAGGTAAAGCCGCGCCATCAATGAGGTCCTCCCCCAATGATGTTTTTCTCCCAAACTTCCCCTAAGCTATATTCGTCGAGCCAAATATCTAACTCTTCAGAACTTAACCTCTTAAATTTTGACTCTTTACCCTCTCGGTCTACGGCAATTACGTCTTCAGGGTCAAAATTGTCCAAAAAGGAACTGGATTGAGTGCTAATGAGGATTTGTGTATGGAGCGATGCCTTCTTAAATAGGTCAGCTATAATATTTAAAGCATAAGGGTGAAGACCTAGTTCAGGTTCATCAACAATAATCAATTTCGGAAGTTCATCTTCAGGCTGTAGGAGTAGCGTGGCAAGGCAAATAGTGCGCAAAGTTCCATCGGAAAATTGATGAGGTCCGAATACTTGATCTGAATCCTTTTCTCTCCAATTTAGAAGGACCCTACGTGATGCATCGGGTTCAATAACAAAATCATCAAAAAAAGGCGCGGTCAAGCGAATCGTACCCACAATTTGTTGATAAGATTTCTTCTTTTCTTCACGAAACCTTAAGAGTAAAGCAGCTAAATTACCGGCATCAGGCATGAGCCATCGGTTATCGCCAACATAACAGGATTGACGGACATCTGCTGTAGGTGATGTGTCATGGAAGTGATAAACGCGACACCGATCAAGTAAGTATTTAAGGATCTTAGCTGTTTGTTTTTCTTCTACTGCTTCGCCAATTTTAGCTTCTTGATGTCCAGCCCCTAATTCATCAATTCTTGCATATGCCGAATTCATTTCCTGAAAACTGATTGTTTCTTCAGCAAAAATTAGAGTATCACCCGCAGCATGAAATAATCTCATATAATAAGTATCCACTCCATTCGTAACTTTAAACTCTAGCTTTGCTTCTATCTGAAGCGTTGTTTTAGGTCCAAAGTGGAGAATGGACTGAGTACGTCCATTAGCAGCAATATAGAGTTGAAAGCGCCCAGCCATCATCTCATTCAGCATTTTGAAAAACGAAATGAGATTGCTCTTTCCTGCCCCGTTTGCTCCAATCAAAATATTTAAAGGATTAAACTCAATATCTATTGCCTTAATAGACTTAAATCCTTCCAGAGTTAACCTTTTTAATCTATTCATAAATCAGTCTCCTACGTCCATCATTATGTATTTAATACCCTGTCAAGTGTCACTGATAAAAATTATTAGCCTGCCGATGTAATATGACTTTTCATAACTCATCAAGCTATTCCAACCCGCCTTGAGGATTGTTTTAAATCTGCTCGATTATTTTCATGCTGGAGACCTAGTTACTCGGTGAATTTGAGAGGTTGGCATAGTGGGCCGAGGTCGCCATCCTATTGATTAGACCGCAATGGCATTATAACTCCCCTCAGCAGCCTGTGGTCAAACCCTAAATGTAGGGTTGATTCGCGAATCAACCCTACTGCATCCGGGGTTTTGTGTAAGGGAACTCCAAAAAATAAAACCTTCAAAAAACCCGCAGGCTCAAGCCTGGGGCTACACGGACAAAGCCCGCCTGCGCGGGCTAAAAGAGCCTTGTTAGGTGCGATCGCATCAAAGCAAGGATGATTTATTTGTTGG
>NZ_JAMXOT010000077.1 GCF_024220515.1 Oscillatoria sp. HE19RPO | reverse complement strand
CGCAATGCGCAGGCCCTCCGGAGGGCCTGCGCATTGCGCCCCTACATTGAGGGGGCTACTCCGTTGATCCGTCATACGAACGAACGTTTTGGAGATTTTATTTTTTGGAGTTCCCTCAAACCCCTGCAAAAGTTAGGTGGGAGACTTGTTTTTGGTAAAAAGTGACCCGGGGAAGGGGGGAAGGGGATAGTGAAAATCCTCTCCCCAAAGTCGTCATTCTCCTTCCTTGCTCACCGAATCCTCAAGATCCGGGGTATGTTCCACGGCAGCTTCGGATAAAACATCCAAGAGCGATCGCAACTTGATCCGCTGGATGTAGGGCCACCCTCCAGAGGTTTCGATATCTCGCAATAAGTTGTAAAGTGCCTGTCGGTTACTGGGTAGAGATTCCAAAAACAAACTTTCGCAAATTTCTCGATGAAGTTGCTCTAAAGTCCGCAGTAACTCCAAGAGTGCCAGACAATCCCCCTGATGATGATTGGCGACAAGTCGCAAGTCTTCAATCGTACTGCTTAAATTGGGTAGTTTGCCGTCAGAGTCAAGATTTGTATTCAAGTCCATGTAGTTTTTTGCCTAAAAGTCGCGGGTAAACATTCCAATCCTTAAGCTGGGCTTTCACCGGCTCGTGCTGGGAGTCTATGGCTATCAAATTTGATATTTTATCTAACTTTGTGCCGAGGGAGAGCAACGAGAGCCTTGGAGGGGGTCAAACATTAGGGTCTGGCGAGGCGATCGCCCGGTGACCCCCTCCATTTTTAAAGCAGCGATCGGTCTTCTATGGGGAAGACAACCGGGTTTCTGGAAAAACTCTCTACCGACTTAACCGCCAATTCCCGCCAGAAACCCGGTTTCTGGTCCTGGGGATCTCATCCCACTCAGCGTTAGTCCTGAACAGTCCACAGTTCTGTGTCACAAGTTTCTGTTGGCGTGGCGATCGCTCAGGAGGGTTACCCAGATGAACCCAGATTCAAGGCGATCGGACCCGCTTGCACCCCTGTGTTCACTCCCCACTGGGATTTTTTCAAGGCGTCGGGTTCCAAAAAGGATCCCGATAAGTGGTGCATTCTGGCATGGATGAAAAGACCATTGGATTCTGGGAAAATACAGTCTGGGGATCACAACCGTTGCATTCTTTCCCCCCTGCAAAAGAATTAAAAGCAACCTACGTTACGATGGGTGCTTATTTCGGTAAAATGCTCTATGGCATCTAAAAGCAACGTAAAATGCTTAAACCTCGACATGAGAATTCCCACTTCTCTGAGAAGTCGGAGTCCCCTTGTCGCCGTAGCAAGCTGAAACGGACTCAGGAGATCATCTCTTCCGGTCAACTTACCTAATCCAGGTGACTGACTATAGATGCTACCTCCTCAATCCCGGATCGCCGAACAAAAACGCCCGCACTATTTTTCGACAGTGCCACAACTGACAAAACCGATTGAGGATGTGGGTTGCTCAGTCGTTGTTTCTGCGGTAGGCGTTTCGTTGTCATAGATGAGTAAGTTTACTCATTCGTTCTGAATCGAACTTGCAAAGGCTTAACGGTTTGGGTTCCCTCGTCCGAACGAAGTTGAACCCAAACCAAAGATTAACCCCTGGTGGGATTGTTAAATTTTGAAATAAAGGTTGACCATGAGGTATCGCGCTTTAATTGTCGCATTTCTAGCAGTATGCTTGAGCGTGCTAACGGCTTGTAGTGAAGGGCCGACGGTGGGGAGTAAAGAACTCACCTATGATGATATCAGAAACACAGGTTTAGCAAATAGCTGTCCGGAATTGGCAGAAACCGCTCGGGGTGCAATTCCCATTGATAGCAGCCAATCTTATTTGCTGAGTGAACTGTGTTTGCAACCGACGGAATATTTCGTTCTGGAAGAAGGATCCAATAAACGGAAAGAATCCGAATATATTCCCAGCAAACCGTTGACTCGTTATACCTCCTCCTTGACTCAAATCCAAGGACCCTTGACGTTGGGATCCGATGGCAGCTTCACCTTTGTGGAAAAAGATGGGATTGACTTCCAAGCGATCACTGTCATGCTTCCCGGTGGTGAAGAAGTTCCTTTCTTGTTCACCGTCAAAGGTTTAACGGCAACCAGTCAACCCGGACTTGACAGTATTAATACCTCGACTGATTTTGAAGGGGACTATACCGTTCCGTCCTATCGTTCTGCTTCCTTCCTAGACCCCAAGGGTCGCGGTGGAGCCACTGGATATGATAACGCGGTGGCGTTGCCTGCCAGTTCTGATGCGGCAGATTTGAATCGCTCTAACGTCAAGCGTGCACTTCAGGGTAAAGGTCATATTTCCCTGAGTGTTTCTAAAGTCAATAGTGCCACTGGGGAAATTGCTGGTATTTTCGTCAGCGAACAGTCTTCGGATACTGATTTAGGTGCGAAAGAACCTGTAGAGGTGAAGATTCGCGGTCTATTTTACGGTCGCGTGGAACCAGACGCATAAGCGATCGGGTTGCACTCATCACCTGAAGAATCCGACTAAAGGGGCAATTGGCCCCTTTTTTTGTCATGGGTCATGGGTCATTGGTGGATGGGGGAGATTTTTGTAGTAACGACTGATACAGAATCCGGTTGTCAAAGGTCTATAAAAACCCGCACCCTCAAGGGTGGGGCTACACGGACAAAGCCCGCCTGCGCGGGCTACTCCATAAAAACGACTTTTCATACCCGGATTTGGTATGAAGTCGTTTTCTTCTGTTTGTAGTAACGACTTCAGTCGTTTCCTCGTTACTGGGCCTCAGCCCAGTAACGCCCATGTCAAGCTCTGCCGCCAGTTCCCCACCAGGTAGGTGGTAGAGCCTGAGATTGCTGCTGTGATGGCGATCGCCACGTCAAGAGGCAACGACTGAAGTCGTTACTACGAACAAAAGCAGCAATTTCAATTGCGGTTGGTAGACCCGCAGATTGGTGCGGTGATGGCGATCGCCACGTCAAGAGGAAACGACAAATGACAAAGGACCAACTCTTCTGTTTGTAGTAACGACTTCAGTCGTTTCCTCGTTAGTTGGCTGAAGCCCAGTAACGCCCATGTCAAGCTCTGCCTCCAATTCCCCAGCAGGTAGGTGGTAGAGCCTGAGATTGCTGCTGTGATGGCGATCGCCACGTCAAGAGGCAACGACTGAAGTCGTTACTACGAACAAAAAGGAGCAATTTCAATTGCTGTTGATAGACCCTCAGATTGCTGCTGTGATGGCGATCGCCACGTCAAGAGGCAACGACTGAAGTCGTTACTACGAACAAAAAGGAGCAATTTCAATTGCTGTTGATAGACCCTCAGATTGCTGCTGTGATGGCGATCGCCACGTCAAGAGGAAACGACAAATGACAAAGGACCAATGACCCATGACCAATCCACCCTGTCATTTCTTGATAACGACGTATGACCAAGGATAGTTGTTTTTTCCCAGGGAAAGTTAGGATAATCAAGATATCCTCAATCGTTGGATAGAGTTGCCGTGAGTTATTGCCTCAATCCTAAATGCCCCAATCGGGCTGACCCCTTAAATGCACAGAACCGCATCTGTCGGCATTGTGGTTCGCTTTTGATTTTCCAAGGGCGCTATCGGATTGGGCGATTATTGGGGGAAGGGGGGTTTGGTCAAACCTTTGAGGTGAATGATGGGGGGGTCCTCAAGGTTCTGAAGGTCCTGACTGATGATAATCCCAAGGCGATCGCCCTGTTTCAGCGCGAAGCTCAAGTTTTAAGCCATTTGAATCACCCCGGGATTCCCCGGGTGGAAGCAGAGGGTTACTTTACCGTGCTGCCCAGAAATAGCCAGCAGCCGTTACACTGTCTGGTGATGCAACGGATTGAGGGCCGAAATTTAGAGGCGTGGATGGCCGATCGCCATCATTTGCCGATTCCCCAGCATCAGGCCCTCAATTGGTTGAAACAGCTTGGGGAAATTTTAAATATTGTCCATCAACAGCAGTTTTTCCACCGCGATATCAAACCCTCCAACATCATGCTTCAGCCGAATGGTCAACTGGCGTTGATTGATTTTGGCAGTGCTAGAGAGGTGACGGGAACCTATCTGGCAAAAGTGGGAGGGGGTCATCAAATTACGGGAATTGTTTCTCCCGGTTACACGCCTCCAGAACAGGCGAATGGCAAAGCGGTTCCCCAATCGGATTTTTTTGCTCTAGGACGAACCTTTGTATTTCTGTTAACTGGAAAGGAACCCAATGCCTTTCCTGAAGATACGCGCACGGGTCAACTTTTGTGGCGATCGGATGGGAGTCGCCACAGTCCCACAGCGGGATTCACGACGAATCCTTTGGCGGATTGTATTGATTACATGATGGCCCCTTTTCCGGGAAATCGCCCCCAAAATACTCAGGTAATTTTAAAGCGGTTGGAGGAAATTGAACAGGAGATGCAGCAACCTTGGGGTTCTTCCCCAATGCCTGCGCGATCGCCTCAACCGATTGCTGGAATCCGACCTTATCAAGCAGCAGCAAGGATTCCCACTCGTCTGCTGCGATTGAATAGTGCCAGAAATTATAGTCGTCACAGTCGGCGATCGTCGCGCTTTCATCACAAAAAAGCCCTAAAATTAGCTCCAAAATTGCTCGTGGGTGGATTTTTCTTAGCCTTAGCGGGAACAGCCACTCAACTCTTTGGCGGATTTACAGTACCGAATATCTCCGCTTTACTCTGGTTGAACTATGGCAGTCCTGGGGTGATGCCTGAAGTTCCCGCTAACCCGGAACCCTTCACCCCGATCGCTACGGTATCGGCTCAACCCCTAGCTGCCTCCAGTCCTATCACCTTAGCGAAAACCCTAGGGGGTCATCTGTGGGGGGTTAATTCCATCGCGCTGAGTCCCGATAGCCGCCTGCTTGTCAGTGGTAGCGTTGACAAAACGGTAAAGATCTGGGATCTTGAATCCGGTCAGGTCCGCCAGAGTTTATCCGGTCATTCCCATGAAATTTGGTCAGTGACCTTTAGTCCCGATGGCAGTAAGGTCGCCAGTAGTAGTGGAGATGGGACGATAAAAGTTTGGGACACGAGTACGGGTAAGCTATTACATACCCTAACGGATCATGCGGCTTGGGTGATGTCGGTGGCGTTTAGTCCCGATGGCAAGCAGTTAGCCTCTGGTGGGTTTGATAATACGATTAAGTTATGGAATGTGGACAGTGGGGAGTTGATTCGGTCGATCGCCGGGCACTCGGGTTGGGTGTTTTCCTTAGCTTATAGTCCCGATGGTCAACTGTTAGCCAGTGGCAGTTTCGATCGCTCGATTAAAATCTGGCATACTCAAACCGGAGAGGTGGTCCGCACGTTAGAAGGGGGGTTCTATCGGTTTCGGTCGGTGGCTTTTAGTCCCAATGGTCAGTGGGTGGCTGGTGCCAGTGGAGACAGTTCGATTCTGATTTGGCAGGTGAGTAGTGGTCAGTTGGTCCGCACGTTATTCGGACATTCTGATGCGGTACACGCGATCGCCTTTAGTCCTGATGGTCAGACGTTGGTCAGTGGCGGTGGGTCTCTCGATAGTACCCTGAAACTTTGGAATATTGGCACAGGAGAATTGTTACAGACTCTTAAGGGTCATTCGGATACGATTAATTCGCTTTCGATTAGTGCTGATGGCAAAATGCTGACAAGTGGGAGTCAAGATAATACAATTAAGGTGTGGCAGTTCCAGTAGAGGTTTAACCGGAGTGGGATTTCACTGGGAATCTCTATCGGGAGGGCGATCGCCCCTCTATTCAGACGGTCACTTTTTACAGTAAGATCATAAATATGCTTTGAAAAGCGCTTGGCGGATGTAGGGGGAGTGTTTGCAAGCCATTGAAATCGAGCCGAAACTTAGGGAACTCATGGGGATAGCTTCCTCAGTGGATCCAGGGCTAGAGTACCGTTTGGAGGAAATCTGGCGTTGGATCAAAGATATGAGACCGGGTTTATTAATGCAGAAAAAATTTTTAATGGGGTTTCTGCTCGAAGTCATCAAGGATGCAGAATTTTGGTTAGCGCTGAAAGTTCTCACCGATGAGGAACGGGAATCATTTTTAAATCAGCTTACTCCCCCGGTCCGGTATTGGTATGAATTCCTGTTCCCCAAGTGGTTTAATGAAAAAGATAACAAATTTTACATTTGGAAACAAAAATTAAGATCCGGAGAATTCAATCAGGAGGATGCTCAACTGATTGACCTAATCGCACAAAAGATAAAGATTCGTGAAGGGAGCCTCGTCCAACGGTATGTGGCAGATTTTTCTATGGCAACAGATGCGATCGTCAGCAGCAACAAGGGCAGACCACTTTGCGTCCAGGTCACTAGCATCTCTGATGATTTTTCTGAACATAAATACGAAGAATGGAAAAAAACCCTGAAAGACTGGAACATAGAGCGGGGGATTTTTGTGAGTTACAATCCAGGAAAAGAAGAATTCGTGAGTCAAATGGTGAATTTGGTGTTGCATAACAGCAGCCATCTGGAAGAGTCAAAATATCTGAAATTTAGTTTTTAAGAAACTCGATTTCTTAAACATTCCATTCGACAACAAACCTTTTTTAAAAGACTTAGATATGGGTACGACAATCCAAACATCAAGTAAAGACCGCCTCGAACAAGCATGGCAAGCCCTTCAATCGGCTCAAGATTTACAGGAGAACCGGATCAGATTGGGTCTGGAACACGTTAATCTTTATGTCGAGGATGTAGAAGGGGATTGGTTAGAAACCTGGGGAGAAGGACCGGAATGGCAGAATCCAGTGAATTTGGGAAAGTGGTTTCAAGAGCGATTTGAACCGGGATGGCAGGCGATCGATGAAGTCTTTTGTCCGGAAGAAGATTCCCTGGCGCTAATCCGGGAAACCGCAGGGGTAAAACGGGCTAAAACGTTGCAATTGGGCCATCACAATAGCCAGCATCGCTCGATCGCCTTGATTGTGACGATTAAGGCTGAATCTCACGGGGAAACCGGGGTATTAGTCCAGGTTTATCCCAAAGGCGATCGCCCAGAATTACCCGCCGGGTTACAACTGACCTTACTCTCTCACCACGGCGATCGCCTCCATGAGGTGGTGGCGCGCAATGCTGACTCCGGCCTACAAATGGAGTTAAGCGGACAACCAGGAGAACGCTATAGCATTCAGGTTACTTTAGAGCGCGATCGGGTCACGGAAGAGTTTGTGATTTAATTCTAGGGCGGTGAACGGGCAGGGTGTATTCGTCGTCCGTTGAATTGCACTCCCGGTTGCCGCTAACCCTGGGGAAATACACTCCCAGGAAGAGTGCAAAGTCATGGCCGATCGCCTAGGATAATCTTTAGAATCTAGGAGTCATTCCCCATGACACAGCTCTCTGAACGCTCTAACTCTGACCTATTCCGGTCGGTCTCAACGTTGCTGGCGATTCTGGCGGCCTTTGTTACTAATATTATCGCCAATCTTTTCCCCTTTAATGGCCTAACGATTGGCGAAATTTCTAACCAAATGTTTCGGGATGTTTTAATTATTCCCGCTAACTATGCCTTTGCCATTTGGGGGCTAATTTATTTATCCCTGATTAGCTTTGGCATCTATCAAGTCTTACCGGCGCAACGCCATCATCCTCGGTTAAGGCAGATGAGTTACCTGCTGGTTCTCGCCAGTTTAGCTCAGATTGCTTGGGTATTTTTGTTTGAATATCTCCAGTTTGGCTGGTCCGTGTTAGCCATGCTGATTATTTTAGGGTCTCTGATTCTCACTTATCTGCGCCTCCAGATAGGGAAAGAACGAGTCCCCCCTCGGGAAAAGTGGTTGATTAACATTCCTTTAAGTATTTATTTGGCCTGGATTAGTGTCGCCACCGTGGTGAATATTGCCAGTACCCTCTATGCCTGGGGTTGGGATGACCCGAATATTTTGGTATTTTGGACCGTGATTATGCTCGGGGTCACCGCTGCGATCGCCGCTGTCACCACGATTCAACGAGCGGATACCGCCTTTAATCTGGTCTTTGTTTGGGCTTATATTGCGATCGCCGTCCGTCAAAGCGAGTATATAGTGATTGTCAGCACCGCTTTGGGATTGGCGATCGGGCTGCTTCTCCTCCTCATAGTTCCCTGGTGGAAGAAGCGCCGGAAAACTTGACGAAAATATCCCTTGCCCCGATACTATTTTCATGCACAGCCTGTCTCAGTCGAAAGTTTTTTCCGAAGCCAAAGCCACCCTGCACCTGGCCATTCCCCTGATAGCCGCACAACTGGCGCAAGCCGCCACCGGATTTGTGGATACAGTCATGATGGGGTTACTCGGCAGTGAGACGTTAGCCGCCGGGGGTTTAGGTGCGATTATCTTTTTCACCGTCATCCTCATTTCTACCGGGATGGTGTCCTCCGTTGGGGCGATCGCCGCCACCGCGCAAGGTGCCGGAGAACTCCACCGCATCAGTCGCCTGACCATTCAGGGACTCTGGTTAACCCTCGCACTCTCGGTCCCGATGGGATTCCTAATCTGGAATCTCACTCCCCTGTTACTGCGTTTCGGACAGGACCCGACGGCTGTGGCATTCGCGCAAACCTATCTCCAGGCGCTAATTTGGGGATTTCCCGCTGCCGTAGGATTTGCCGTATTACGCAATATCTTCTCCGCCCTCAATTATACCCGCCCGATAATGGCGATCGTTGCCTGTTGCGTCCCCCTGAATATTGGCGGAAATTACGTTTTGATGTTTGGCAAATTCGGTTTACCCGTCTTGGGATTAGCCGGAATTGGATGGGCCAGCACCCTATCTTTTTGGGTAATGTTTATCGCCGCTGCTAGTTTTCTCACCCTGAGTCGCAGGTTAAAACCCTATCACATTTTTCGGACTTCTTATCAGTTTGATGCCCGAGAATTTTGGGGAATAGTCAAAATTGGCTGGCCGATCGCCGGACTCTTTGCCATAGAAAACGGACTCTTTGCCGTCACCACCTTTCTCATGGGAACCCTAGGAACAGTCACATTAGCCGCCCATAACATCGCCTTACAAACCGCCAATATCACCTTTATGGTTCCCGTGGGATTGTCTCTTGCCACCACGGTCAGAGTTGGCCAAGCAATGGGGAGAAAAGATATCCTCAGTGCCAGACGTGCTGGATATGTCGGCATTGCGATGGGGGTCAGTTTCATGAGTCTCACCGGGTTATTTTTGTGGACCAACCCGGATAAAATTGTCGCATTGTATTTGGATATTCAAAATTCCGACAATCAACCTGTCTTGGAATCAGCAATATCTTTGTTAGGTATCGCTGCCATGTTTCAAATTTTTGATGGAATGCAAGTGGTAGCTGCCGGTGCTTTGCGCGGAGTGAAAGATACCCGAATTCCCATGTTAATTGGTTTTTTGGGCTATTGGTGTATTGGCCTATGCAGTGGTTATATCCTCGGTTTACGTCTAAATTTTGGCGGCGTTGGCTTATGGTTAGGCTTAGTCCTCGGACTCGCTTTTTCCGGTTTATTGTTAACCTGTCGTTTCGCTTATTTATTAACCGGAAAAACAGGGTTTTCTAAATAGGCTAGGGTTATAGCGTTTCCCATAGCTATGAGGTACGTTTTTGGAGTGCGAGCATCTTGCTCGCACTCTAGGATAGCGAGCAAGATGCTCGCACTCCTCTAAGGGAACTCCAAAAAATAAAACCTCCAAAACGTTCGTTCGTAGTGACGAATCAACGGAGTAGCCCCTTATATGTAGGGGCGCAATGCTTGCGCCCCTACATATACCTTTCTTTCAGTTTAACGTTTGGAGGATTTATATTTTGCAATCCCCTAAAAACATCATGCAATTCGACTTTTTTTCAGTCGGTTTCAACCGAATGCACGCTGTTAGGCGCTTGATTTATCCCCCGCAGGGTGTTGACCGATCGCCCAAAAGGAAGGGAGAGATTATTCAACCCAGGAAAAAAAATGCTGCTTTTGACAGATGCGCTTTGGGGAGGATTGTCGCTAATCTGGAGTTACCTAAACTAAATCGTGCTGTTGAACGGTTCTGCCGAATATAGCATTGGTTTTTTACTAAAAAATTATATCAGGGATGGCCCTCTATATAATAAGAGTTTTATCAAACAATCTTGAAGTATAGACCTGCGATCGCCTCCTTTCTGCTGTAAAAACTTCTGATTAAATTCAAAACAATTATGAGCTATCTCACCGTTGAACCCACCCCTCAAGGGATTCAAATACCGGAACCTAAACCTTTACCGACACCGGAATCCCCCCCCAATCCAGGACCTCCGACCCCGGAACCCGTCCCTGGACCCATTCCGCAAACTGTTCCGGCACCTGTACCGGAAACCGTACCAGAACCCGTCCCCCAAACCGTTCCTGCACCCATTCCTCAAACCATTCCCGAACCCCAATAATCAGGAGAATCGAGGGACCTTGTAACTCATTTGGGTCAAGGCTTGACAACACTTACAAAAAAGTTGTAAAAAATATCAAATAATCTAATCGTTCATTTTTCCCCAGGCGATCGCTTGCTCAATGGGGAAAAACGGAAGTAGGTATTCTAGCCGAAGGAACGCATTGCATCTGTCGATAAAATATAGAGGTAAATATAATGATGCTTGTGCCTTCATTAATATCCTTGGCAGTCGCTTCCTTAGCGTTTTGTCTGAGTGTCAATACCAGCGAAGAAGTCGTCAAAGTCGCCGCCACGGTTCTTGCTGCCTTTTGTGTGATTTTAAGCCTAATATTTGCACCTTGGATGGTGAAACTTGCCCTATTGACGATTCCCTTCGTCAGTCAAAAACTCAATCCGGCTTAAACCCCTGCCTCCATCCCTCCAGTCCTATAGCACAAAGGGCAATTTATCCGCAAACTTGTGAGAAAATTCTGGAGGCAGATTGAACTCAATCTCACCCGATGGGATAACCGGAGGCAGAACCCAAGTTATTTCGCCTCATTGCCTAATTTTCAGAGATAGGGACAACGGGTTCTCACCAACCGGATTGCTTTGCCAAATTTTTCCACAGAAACACAGATGTTGCGAGAAACCCGGTTTCTTGACCCCCACCCCAGAGTTAGAAACCGGGTTTCTTGACCAAATTTTTGCTGAAAACCAGAGATGTTGCGAGAAACCCGGTTTCTTGACCCCCACCCCAGAGTTAGAAACCGGGTTTCTTGACCAAATTTTTGCTGAAAACCAGAGATGTTGCGAGAAACCCGGTTTCTTGACCCCCACCCCAGAGTTAGAAATCGGGTTTCTTTCCTAAATTTTTTCCACAGAAACACAGATTTTGCCAGAAACGTGGTTTTTTGCTTTAAGGCGATCGCCGCTTTTTCCTGAACTTAATCAAGGCGATCGCCACGAGTGACGCTAAACCAGCAAAGGCGAAACTCAGCAGCAAGGCAAAAATAAACGGATGGGGGCGATCGCCGTGGGATGCTTCCCAGGGAAAAGTCATCGGTTCTTGCTGAAAGATTAACGCTGAGGTAGAGGCAACGATCGCCCCCACCGCAATCCCCACCCCGATGATTTGGATGTTGTTTTCCAGAATGCGATCGCGTTCCGCCTGGTCAATTTCCACCAAACCGCGAATCGTATTAATTGCCGTATCTAACAGCCGTTCCCCTTGTTGCAGATACACCAAATCCGCTTTAATTTGTCCCTGAAACATCCCAAAAATTTGATTCGACTGATTCCGCCAACCCGTCAAATCACTTTGACTTTTCACCTCCATCCGCGTCAAGGTATTCAGATAATTTTGCCGATTAATCTCAATCGTATTCTCGAAAGTGACCAAACTCCGCATTCGCTGCGAATAGCGCAACGATAAGTCCAACAAATTCTTAATTTCCTGTTTTAATAACCTTAACTCTTTGTCGGACAAATCCGGTGGAATATTCGTCGCAATATTAGGCGGAAACGTCCGAATCGTCTCTTCTATCGTTTCAATATCCTGATTCGCCTTTTTATATTCCCCCCGACTGTCTAGGTAATTTTGAAAAATCTTGCGTTCATAACAAAACAACTCCGGCAAAGACCACTGAACCGCATTGAGTTTCTCTTTACTCTCTTCTAAAAAAATCAGCAAAATCAGAATCTGTCCGTAGGGATGGCGATTATAAACATCCTGATACTCATACAGAAATCCCCCTAAAAACTCTCGACAAGCGAAGAAAGGCGGCGCTGATTCTAGGGATTCAACTCCTAACAGGTTTTGTAATAACTGATTGGCTAATGGTTTACTCCCCTCCAGACTCGCTGCGGAAGAGTCGATAAAACCACTAAACAGAATCGTTGTCCCCCAAAATGCTTGCTGGAGATGGGTTTGCAGGGGTTGGTCCAGGGTTGATGAGGTTCCGTTAAAAAATGACGTAGGAGGTCTTAATTCTGCAATCTCTGAGAATTTAACCCCATCTTTTCCTTGTTTCTGGGGATGGAATAAGTGCAGTAGAAAACTATAGCTATCATTAATATATTGAGGGTGGAAAAACCCGCGATATCTTGAATTGAAATTAATTCGTTGAATGCCTATCTTGCCCGGATTCTTAATGCCTTGAAAAAATGGACTATTAGCACTCGTTAATTTTTCAAAATCCGACCGAAATAGATAGTCTTGAATGACATCTTCTAGGGTCAAGCTGCTCAGATGATTGTCTAAATCAATGAAGAGTTTGAGCAGAGTTAGGTTCGGTTGACTCCACCAAACCAAAACCTGAATTTTATCAATATCCGGAAGCCAACTCTCCCAAATTGACAAAGGGAATAAAATGTCTTGCTGTAACTTCTTGATAAGCGAATTTAATAGTCCATAATCCGCCAATAACTGCAAATAATAGGCAATCATTGACCTCAAATCTAAATCCTTATCGGTTGCTTTAAGGTCAGTGGTTTTGAGGCGTTTTAAATGATAGGTAAACAAGCGAATTTCTGGAGCATAAATGATAGGCTCGGTCATGATGATTGCTGCTGATGCTGCTCTTGAGATTGACTAATAGTTTCCTCCACAAATCTTAGAGATAAGTTACTGACTCTCAGGATTTGCGTTTCAGTTTCGTCCTCATCCGGGTCTTCCTCTTCAGGAATCGCATCACCTTGGACGGGTCGGAGAGCCTGTAAAATGGAACTATATTGATGTTCTCGACACCAGTTCGTAATCCCTCGGGCGAGGGTTCTCACATCATCATTAGCTTGAGCGAGGCTGGCTTTCAGTTCGCCTAAAGTTTCCCAAGCCTTGGGGGGAATAATCGCACTCTCTGGTTTTTGGCTTTCTTGATGGAGAAGCAGTAAAAAAGCCCGCACAATTCGTTCATTTTCAGCAGTGGGCATCGTCCGACCTCATAATGGCTTAACTCTCCTCCATTATAAACCCGTTGCCGTAAACGCTGACCAATAATAGGCATTAGCAAAGGGGGAGTCAGGATCATCAAATGTACTCAAACGGTCTTCCACTTCTTCCACTTCCTCCTCCGTCGCCTTCTGGTCATGTTTTAGCCAGTCCAGAACATCAGCAGAAGATAACCCCCGCAACCAGGTTTGAGCCGATTGCAGGGCGACTGTCACCGAGGGATAATCCGGTAAAATTTGATAGAGGCGCAGGGTCACCAGAGTCGCGGCCAGTTCATCCACATTCCAGAGACTGGCGACCACCGTTCGCGCTCCGGCGTAGAAAAAAGCACTGGATAATCCCACATAATCATCCGTGTGGGAAGTTTCCACCAAGCCAGTTTTGCAAGCCGACAGCACCAGCAGGCGACAGAGGGGAATATTAAGACCGTTGAAAATATCCAGAAAGGTCAGCTTTTCCTGATTTGCCAGTCTCAGATAGGCGTTGAGGGGGTTGCGATCGTCAAACTCACCGTGACAGCCAAAGTGGACCGCGTGACTCTGCTCAAGGAAGGTTTGGGTGTGGGGTTGGGTGAAATTATCCAGGGTAGCTTGGTGGCGACGCAAGACTTGATGGGGGCTGAATTGGCGACGCAACAGTTCCACCCCCCACTCCGCATAGTCCAAGTCTTCCGTCGGGTTTTGAATCGCGAAGAAGGGGACCGTTTCCCGGTTGAGGGGGGGACGCTGCTGGAGGTTGTTGAGAATTTGACAACTGGGGGCATATTGCACCGGGAACCAGTCTTGCAAGGGTTTTCCCTCACTCCCAGAAGGCGAAGTGAGAGAGACGGGGAGAGCGTGGAGGGGGATGAGGTGCAGTTCCCGGTGGGGAATCAGGATGAGCTGTTGAATCTCGGATAATTCAGCCAGAATGCGGGGGAGTTGCAGGGCACTGCTGAGGGTTTCCAGGCGTTGGGGGAGTTGCTGATTCCAGGTGGGTTTTCCGTAGTCGCTGCGGTAGTCCTGTAGGGCTTGGTCCAGGTGTTGGCGGTCCTCGGCGCTGAAGGGGTGGGGGGTAATCTGGATTTGCTCCTCTCGGCGGGTGACGAGGAAGGCATAAAACCCGGAGTCCGCTTCCCTGGGGAGATACCACTCGATCAGGGCGGTTTGAGGCGGGAGGAGGCGGCGCAAGTCCGGGAGTTGGGGGGGGACTTGTTGGGTGAGGCTAAAGTTGGGGTCGTCGAGTTCTGTGAGCAGGTCTTGGAATTGCTGGTTAGCGGCTTGGAGTTGTTGGCGGATGAGGGTTTGGGGTGAGGGTTGGTTGGGGTGCTTCTCCGTGGTGGGGGTGAGGGTGTCGCTGGGGGTGTAGGCGAGTTGTTGTTGGTAGATGGCGATTTGACGGCGCAGGTCGCTGATGCGTTGTTTTTGTTGGTCCGTGGCGTTTTTGGGGTAGAGGTGGGCGCTGTCGAGGAGTTCGATCAGGGTGCGGGATTTACTGCGTTCGACGGTGAGCAAGGCTTGGGCGTAGTCTTGGTGGTTGATGCAGGCTTGCACCATTTTTTGATAGATATTGAGGGAGTTGGCGATCAGTTCCCGTTTGGTGGCTTCGGAGGTCGCCCAGTAGCGGCTTTGTTCGATGGCAAGGATGGCTTGGTTGTATCCTTCGATGGCGATTTCCCAGTTTTGGAGGTCATAACTCAGGTCGCCGAGGTTGCGTCCGGTTCCAAGGCAGTTGAGCGGAAAGGAAGAAGGAGTATAGATTTGTAAGGCGGCTCGGTAACAGATCGTAGCAGCTTCGACTTTATCTATTTCCACATAGGCATTGGCTAAGTTATTTTGAGTCGTTGCCCATTCATAGGGAAATGCCTTATGGTTATAGATGTCTAATGCAGATTCAAAAGCAGCTATTGCCTGTTCTATATTACCCACCTTTTTCCCCTGAATGCGGTCACAATAGGCGTTGCCTAAATTATTTTGAGTCTGTGCCCATTCGTAAGGAAAGGAGGTACGGGTACGAACTTCTAATGCCGCTGTATAGAAAGCGATTGCCCGTTCTAAGCTGTCCGCTTGCTCTTCGCCCATCAAGTTACTGTAAGCAAGCCCCAAGTTATTTTGAATCAATGCCCAATGTTCGGGAAAAGCTTCACGGGTATGAACTGCTAATGCCGCTTTATAGGCAATAATAGCCTGCTCAAGATTATTCTCCCGCTCTCCTTTGATGCGGTCAGAGTAGGCTGCACCCAAACCAATTTGAGCAATTGCCCATTTTTCAGGAAAGGTAGTAGAGGTATAAATTTCTAAAGCGGATTGAAAAGCGGCAATAGCATATTCTAAGTTATCCGATCGCTCTCCTTTAATCCGGTAATAGTAGGCAGTACCCAAGTTATTTTGAGTCATTGCCCAATCTTCAGTAAAAGAAGTAAAATTATAAACATCTAAGGCAGATTGAAAAGCGGCAATAGCATATTCTAAGTTATCCGCTCGTTCTTCTTTAATCCGGTTTCTATAGGCAAGCCCCAGATTATTTTGGGTCGTCGCCCAATCGGTTGAATAGTCTTCCCGGGTAAGTATTTCTAATGCCGCATGATAAGCAATAATAGCCTGTTCTAGGTTGTCTATTCGCTCTCCTCTGATCCGGTCACGATAGGCATTCCCCAAGTTGTTTTGAGTCAATGCCCAATCTTTTGGAAATGATTCACGAGTATGGACTACTAATGCTGCTTTATAGGCAACAATAGCCTGCTCAAGATTGTTCGCACGCTCTCCTTTAATGCGGTCGGAGTAGGCAGTCCCTAGATTGTTCTGAAGTTTTGCCCATATTTTTTGGTGTCTCTCTTGTGTGAAAACAGTTAAGCTAATTTCATAACCTATAATTCCAATTTCCAGATTATCCGCTCTAATTCCCAAGGGAAACTGCTGAATTAAATTAGCAAATTCACCAATGATTGCTGCAAATTTAATCACTTGATTGTTTTCATGTTTTTTCAAAACTTGACTCGCCAATATTGGCAGAATATCATACAGATTTTTATCCAATTTATCAAGGTTATGTTGCAGCAGCGGATAAACCACATTGGGATTACCCTGACTATCTTGAGTAGCTTGCAATACATCTATTAAAAAGTTGAAATAGTCTTCCGGCGTGGGGGAACTTCGGATTTCTATGAAATCATCCTCATCTTCATATGAATTGAGATATTCCTCTACCTCTTGCACCACATCCCGTAAAAACGCCGCCGTACTTTCCTCCCCCTCCTCCTGCAACTGTTCCGCCAACACTCCGCACACTCGCACAAACCCCTCATCCACCAACTCCAGATGCTCGTCGAGGATTTGCACTTCCTCCCCACTGGGACAGTCGAGGAGTTGTTTAATCAGAGAGAGATAAGCCTGCACTCGTTGTTCATCCATAGCCACACACCGGGTAGGGGATACCATCCTGATTTTACCCCATCCCCGCGAGTCAGAAACCGGGTTTCTTTCTTAAATTTTTGTGAATAAACAGAGATGCTGCTAGAAACCCGGTTTCTTTTCCCCCACCCCAAACGCAGCTTTTTATCACTTTATCATTCCCCAGCAGCCGCTAAAACCTCTCTATATAAATTTGGCCCAATCCGAAAATTAGCCTCCCAGATTAAACTCTCCATAATCGGTCTAATCTGAGTAGTCAAAACCCGACGCTTTGCCACTAGCAAAATTCCTAATAATCCCGTAAGCGACAACCCTAAATTAATCCCTTCCCTTCGTCCTAACCGTTCATCAATCAATAATTCTTCTACATTCACTTCCAATGCCAATGCGATCGCCTCTGATTCTCCTCGGTCTAAATGACGTTCAGTTTGTAAAACATTTACCAGTTGTTGATTAGTGGGTTGGCGAACCTCAATCCAATCAAGACCCAACACATCTGTGATGCGCGGGTCATCTTCTCCTCCTCGCTGTAATTCATGCAAAACCCCCGAAGGAATCAATACCCGTCCGTAGAGTTGTTCTAATAACCCCAGATAACCGGCGAGCCAACCCACTTAAAGGAGAAGTATCACTCACAACAATCATAGCCATCCCTTAGCCGTTAAATCCTGTATATCCTCCTGCAATTCCTCCACATCGTAATGAATATTAATGCCCCTCTCTGATAGAATTTGTTGGAATCTAACCTGCGAGTAATTCAGTAACTCTGCTGCCTTACCCAAGCTAATTTTTTCCTGCTGAAACAGCAATAATACCAACTCGATAATTAACTCCTGTTCAGAAAGTCCACTAGCTTTAACAATGTCTTCGGAAATCACTAGGCTCATCATATTACCTCAAAAAAGATAAATTATTTTCATCATCACAAGCAAAGCGTTTCAGGGGTTGGGGTATCGTCTCGAATCTTGGCAAAAATATCATCACCCTCTAAGTCTATACCCTCATCAAAAAGGCGAATTGCCAAAGCATCAAACGCCTCTAAAATTCCCTCAGATTTGGCAGAAGCAATTTTAGCAAAAGGTTGGCCCGCCTCAACAATCACAAAAGTTCATTTATAGCGCAGTGGCACTTTATTCTGATGCCCAGCTAACCCTTGACTGCTCATTTTTCCCCTCAATTTTCAATTATCAATTCATTTAAAGCCTCTTGAATCACCTGCTCACTTACCCCGCGCCGCTTCAATCCATCAATAAAACTTAAAACAGGTGGCTGGCGACTTTCCAGATGGTATAAAATGGCCTCATAAGGTGATGGTAACTCAATCGGATGATGTTGTTCTTCATAGACTTCGATTAGGGTGGTCAGAACCTCAAGTCTATCCCCATCAGTCGTATTTACAGGCGCATCAAATAACCGTTCAACCTCCGCTAAAGCTTGACGATAATCTGCCTCAGTTTTAATCGGTTTTAAATTCATATTATTTTACCTCTTTAAATTGTAGTTGCATCAATATTATCATATTCTTGATGTGTGCCAACAAAGCGAATAAAGACAATCCCCAGGTCATAACGAACATGAACAATTATCCGATAATTATTCCCCTTTATATTAAAAACCACCCGATTATTGGGAAGAATACTCGCATTCCCAGAGTTAGAAACCGGGGTTCTTGACTAAATTTTTGATGAGAACCCCAGATGATGCAAGAAACCCGGTTTCTGGTCCCCCACCCCAGAGTTAGAAACCGGGTTTCTTGACTAAATTTTTGATAAAAACCCCAGATGATGCAAGAAACCCGGTTTCTTGTCCCTTACCCCAGAGTTAGAAACCGGGTTTCTTACCTAAATTTTTGATGAGAACCAGAGATGTTGCTAGAAACCCGGTTTCTTGTCCCCCTTCAACAGGTTAGAAACCGGGTTTCTTGACTAAATTTTTGATAAAAACCCCAGATGATGCAAGAAACCCGGTTTCTTGTCCCCCTTCAACAGGTTAGAAACCGGGTTTCTTGACTAAATTTTTGATAAAAACCAGAGATGATGCAAGAAACCCGGTTTCTTGTCCCTTACCCCAGAGTTAGAAACCGGGTTTCTTACCTAAATTTTTGATGAGAACCAGAGATGTTGCTAGAAACCCGGTTTCTTGTCCCTTACCCCAGAGTTAGAAACCGGGTTTCTTACCTAAATTTTTGATGAGAACCAGAGATGTTGCTAGAAACCCGGTTTCTGGTCCCTTACCCCAGAGTTAGAAACCGGGTTTCTTACCTCAGTTTTTGATGAGAACCAGAGATGTTACTAGAAACCCGGTTTCTTGTCCCTCCCGGTTTCTTATCTCTCCCCCCAGGTTCAGAAGTTACGGGAAAACCGAGCTAAAAGTTCCTCGCGGGATAGCTGCAAAATCAACTGAGCTTGCTCCAATGGGGGAATTTCGATTAACGCATCGATAATAGATGCTAATTCCGCATCCACAGCACCAAATTTCACTTGCAGCAGGCTTTCCACCAACCGCCGCTGTCCTTGCTGGATGCCTTGTTGAACTCCTTGCTGGATGCCTTGCTGGATGCCTTGTTGGACTCCTTGCTGGATGCCTTCTTCTTTAACAGTTTGTAACCGTTGTAAATACAGGGGTGATAGTTCCATAATTAACTCCCTCTCTTCTGGGGCTAAATTTTGCCTAGCTTCTAGCAGTTCACGCAGGTTGTACAGTAATTCTAGCGTGGTTTCTCGCGTGGGATTATCCGGTGGGAGTTTATACAGTTCTTGCAGGGCTTGTTTTTGGACTTTGCCTGTGCCTAAAATCCGCAACCACAGGGTTTCTGGCGTTGGCGGTAGTTGGTGGAGGACGATAATGGCGCTTTGTAGTCCCTTGGCGAGAAAGTAAACGCCGCTTATCCAGTTTTCTAAGTCTAAGGTTGCGCCAAAATCTGCTAAGATGGCGGCGGATGCGGTGGGAGTCATAATCCACAACCTGGGTGATTCTGCGGGAGTAATCTGTCTTTTTTCCCGGGTGGCTTGACGTTCAAATTCTGCGGTGAGGTCTAAAAGTTTCACGAGGCAACTGCGAATTTCTCTGGGTTTAACGGGATTGCTAAAGGGTTCAAACACTGCTGGAGTGGTTGCCAATCTTCCGAGTAAGCCTAGGTGACTAGCATCGCCGATGTTTTCCGGGTTGGGCGTGAAAAATATGTCAATTTCTCGCCGTTCTGAAGCCATAGTTTTGCTGGTTTCAGTTTGACCTAATTGCCTTAACAGTTCCTGGATGTATTTTTTGGTGAATTCGTCGTAGATAAATCTGGTCATTTGTCATTTGTCATTTGTCATTTGTCATTTGTCATTTGTAGAAACTGGGTTTCTTGTCCCCAGTGAGATGGGGAAGTTCAGGCGATCGCCTTCATATTTCCATAGTAAGTTGCCATATCTTGCACCGAGAGGGTATCGGTTTGAACTTGCGGACTCCATAGCAATTCCAAGACAAGCAGATAGTCTGACGAGAGCGATCGCAATTGACTGAGCGCTGTTTTCATCACACCGATCGTATCAATTGGGGCAAATAACGGCTGATCGTGTGCTGTCCCCAGCAATAACGTAATCACCACATACGCCCCTTCTCCTCCGTCCTGAATCACTGCCGGTTTATCGGTTTGGGTAATGATTCCCTCCACATTACTCAGGGTTTCTGCACTAAATTTACCCCGTTCCTGAAGGGATAAACTTTCAAATACTTCTTCTGCTGCTTCGCGACTCTCGAAAGTTTCCGAACTGCCTAAAAGATGAGTCCAATAGAGACAGTTTTCGAGCAACTGTTCTACGGTAACTTCGAGTAACTGATATAATCCCTCTGGGGTTTTTGTGTCGGCTTTCAGGCTTAAGTTGGACAATTGAGATTGGATTGAACTCACTCCAGCACTGACGGCAATCTGAAGTTGGCTCACGGTGACGATATCGTTATCGAGTTCTGAATGTATCATTTATATTTATATTTATCCTGGGTAAACTAAGTTAAATGTTATACAAATGCGGTTTTTAAAAGCAACCACCGCTGGGGTTAAAATCACCCGGGCGCTTCCCGAAGCGCCCCTACAGGCGGTTGATTTATCCCCCGACGGTTGTTGCCTGCCGCTTACGCTGGGGTTAAAACCACCCGGGCGCTTCCCGAAGCGCCCCTACAGGCGGGTGATTTATTCCCCGACGGGTGTCGCTTATCCAATTTGAACCATATCACTATACTGAGTTAGCAAGTCATCATAGCTCAAACTATCTGTGGATTCCTGGGGACTCCAGAGTAACTCAAACACTAAGAGATAATCTGGGGTGATGGCGGCGACTTGTTGGAGGGCCGATCGCAATTCTTCCGCAGAATGGATGGGTCCGAATAAGGGGTGATCATCTTCGGTTCCCAGGAGGAGGGTCACCACGAGATAAGAGGCGGGGTCCCCTTCGGAGTGGGAGCGGGCTTGATTCTGCCGAATTTTACCCCCAACATTACTCAAGGTTTCTGCACTAAATTTACTGCGTTCTTGAATGGATAATTGTTCAAAAACTCGCCCTGCTTCTTCCCGACTCTTGACAGTTTCTGAATGGGTTTGAACATGAGTCCAATATTCAGGATGGCGGAGTAAGGATAAGGCAGATTCTTGTAAAAATTCCGTCAGTCCTTCGGGAGTATCGAGGTCGGCACTGAGGCTTAAATCGGTGAGATGGGATTGAATCTCTCGGGCGGAAGCTAATAGGGCAACCTGCAATTTGGTGACGGTGACAATCTCATTGTCGAGTTCTGAAACTGCTGCGGCTGCCCGTTTAGAACGAATCCACCACAGGGCTGCGATCGCCCCTCCGGTAATCAGTAAAAACAGTAAAAATTTCCAGGGAAAGCGATTATTTCCAGTAGCTTGGGTCCCGGCATAGCCCGATTGGGGAGAGGGAGATGCGGCAGGGACGGGTTGGGTGGTTGCCGGTGCTGTGGGACTGGGGACATAAGTTGGCGGGACGACTGGGGCGGGTTTGAGTCCAGTTCCGGCAGAATCCTCATACTGGCGATCGCTGTATTGGGGAGTGGGATAGTAGGGTTGCGGCACGGGAACTGGTACTGGGACCACCACCGTTCCGCCTCTTGATGGAGAAGTGGTTTGGGGGACTGGAGTGGGTGTTGGAGTGGGTGTCGGAGTGGGGGCTGGAGTGGGTTGCGCCTCGAAGGAACCGCCCCTTGCTCGTCCTCCGGTATTGCCGCGACTGGGAGTGGACTCTGTGGGTGGGGGATTGTTCGTGCGCGAGGGACTGTTGCTACTACCGGAGCCACTGGAACTCGGGGCTGAACGGCTGGGAGAAGGATTGGTGGTGCGAGAAGGGGTGGAACGGGAGGGAGTGGAACGCGAGGGGGTGGAACGGGAGGGGGTGGAGCGAGAAGGGGTGGAACGGGAGGGGGTGGAGCGCGAGGGGCGACTGAAAGACCCTCCCCGGCTTCGTCCTCCGGTGCGGGCTAAAGCAGTGGATTGAACCTCTATCCACTCTCCCATTGGGCGGATCGAAGGGGTAATCTTGACTTCATTAAAGAGCAAGAGGCAAAGGAGAGTGGTTAAGGTGAGATTAAATTTATGCATGGCTGAAAACCCAGCTTTATTTATTTAGTCATAGCCCATCCCCCTCGGAATTGTCATCTTTTATTGACAGATTGTCCGAGTTTTGGAGGAGGTCCGGGCGGCGATCGCGGGTGCGTTGCAGTTGTTGTGCTTTGCGCCACTCCTCTATTTTACCGTGATGTCCCGAGAGTAACACTTCCGGTACTTTCCAGTCGCGAAATTGGGCCGGACGGGTGTAGTGGGGATAGTCTAGTAATCCATCCTCGAAACTCTCCGCTTCTAGGGATTCAGGTTTACCGACGGTCCCAGGAAGCAGGCGGACGACCCCATCGAGTAAGGCTAAGGCGGGAATTTCTCCTCCGGTGAGGACGAAATCCCCTAGGGAGACTTCCCGGGTGACGAGATTCATCACCCGTTCATCGATGCCTTCATAATGTCCGCAAATCAAGACAAGTTGATCGAAATTTTGGGACAATTCCCAGAACAGATTGCGATTCATCGGTTGTCCTTGGGGGCTGAGAAAAATCACCTCGCGGCGAGGGAGGATGGGTAAGGATTCGACTGCCGCAAATAAAGGTTCAGGTTTCATAACCATTCCGACGCCTCCGCCATAAGGTTCGTCATCGACTCGGCGATGCTTATCCGTCGTAAAGTCGCGAGGATTAAGGAGATGGACCGCAGCAATCTGGTTAGCCAGGGCTTTCCCGAGGAGGGAAGATTGCAGTGGGGTGGTAAAAAAATCGGGAAATAACGTGATAATATCTATTCGCACAGGGACAACAAGGGAGCGGACACAATCTTTTATTATAGGTCCGACTATCCAAGCTACCCGAGATTGGGCATCCCTCCTAGGTCCGGTAGAGGCGATCGCCTTAGCCTAATGCTTTACCCTGCTGTGATCTTTGCCACGGGCACGCCACTATTGAGGACAATACCTTTCGGGGGTGATGTTTGAATTCTAAATATTTGTGGAAATTTTTGCCATTATATCGACTGAATAACCATCCGCGCTGACCCGGTAAAAACGGGCAGAAATCCAAAGGAGCAAGCAAGCGGGGCGATCGCTCACTAGCCCGGGGATTCAGCAGGCACGGGAAAAAAAAACCGTGGAATCGTAAAAAACGTGAGAAAATTAAACTCCCTGACCCTGGGTCCGCACTTGGGCGCAAGATTGCCCATCCGGTGATGCAAAAACGGACAAGAATGCCCTCTAAAGCCCTGCGCTTGGGGAAGGATCGAAACGTACAAAAAATAAGGGCCAATAGTCAAGACCACCCATGCTACAGTTAGACACTCAATCCCTACAACAGAAGATGCCCCAAACACTTAAAAGCACTGTAATGGTGATTGGCGGTGCGGAAGACAAAGTTCATGGCCGCGAGATCCTGCATACGTTTTTTACTCGTGCTGGAGGAACCGAGGCGAAAATTGCGATCGTCCCTTGTGCCTCACGAGAACCCTCGGCGATCGGGGACCGATATCACAAGATCTTTACAGAGATGGGTGCCACCAGCATAGAGTTGCTAGATATCCGCGAAAGGACCCAGGGAGAGGACCCGAAGTGGCAAGAGTACATGGAAGAATGTACGGGAGTCTTTATGACTGGCGGCGATCAACTCCGACTCTGCGCCTTAGTCGCGGATACGCCGTTGATGGAAAAGGTTCGGATGAAGGTGCGCGAAGGCAAAATTGTGTTAGCCGGAACCAGTGCTGGTGCCGCAGTGATGGGACATCACATGATTGCAGGCGGAGGCAGTGGAGAATCGCCGAATCGCTCCTTAGTGGATATGGCAACGGGATTGGGAATTCTGCCTGATGTGATTGTGGACCAGCATTTCCATAACCGGAATCGAATGGCAAGGCTACTCTCGGCGATCGCCTCTCATCCAGACCGCCTCGGCATCGGCATTGACGAAGATACTTGCGCCATGTTTCAAGGCGATGGCGTGATTGAAGTGATTGGCAAAGGCACCGTGACCATTGTCGATCCCGGTTCGGCTTTCGCAACGAACGAGCAACAAGTAGGAGCCACAGACCCCTTGAGTTTGTACAATATGCGCTTACATATTCTGTGTCACGGCGATCGCTTTGAGTTACGTCAGCGCGTCAGTCGTCCCACCCACACCTAGGCTTTTATGGCAGCATACCCCCCCGACTCCCTCGTTATGATTAAACTGCACAGACGAGAATAGGCCAGTCCCGGTGAAACTTGAAAGTTGAAAGCCTAAACTTTACCCCCTTCGACTTCACGCTTCACCCCATCCACCCATTCTCGGCTGATTCAGTTTGCGCTTGTCCCTCCCTGGACTCCATCAAGATGTTCAAAATGAACATATTGTAACGGACGAAAGCCAGAAACTAGAACAAGTGCCTCTATTGCTTCCAAAACAAGAGCTTCATCCTCGCGCAGCTTATGAAAATACTTAAAATCCAGACATTACGGGGTCCGAACTACTGGAGCATTCGACGCCACAAGGTTATCGTGATGCGCCTCGACTTAGAGGACTTAGCAGAAAAGCCGACATCTTTGATCCCCGGCTTCTATGACGGTCTCGTGGAGGCGCTACCGAGCTTGGTAGAACACTACTGCTCTCCCGGTTGTAGAGGAGGTTTCCTCAGCCGGGTCCAAGAGGGGACCTATATGGGTCATGTGGTGGAGCACGTTGCCTTAGAGCTCCAGGAACTCGCGGGGATGATAGTTGGTTTTGGTCGCACCCGCGAAACCTCCACACCAGGTACCTACCAAGTCGCCTTTGAATATGTCGATGAACAAGCAGGTCGCTATGCCGCTAGAGCAGCGGTGCGCCTCTGTCGCAGTATTGTCGATACAGGACGCTATCCTCTTTCTGAGTTAGAACAAGACCTCCAAGACTTGAAAGATTTGGCCGCTAAAGCGTCCTTGGGTCCCAGTACCGAGACCCTGATTAAAGAAGCCGAAACCCGAGATATTCCCTGGTTTCACTCCAGCGCTAGAGCCATGATCCAACTGGGAACGGGGATTTATCAAAAACGAGTCCAGGCAACCCTGACCGATCGCAGCAGTATTTTAGCCGTTGAACTCGCCTGCGATAAAGAAGGAACCAAAAAAACCCTCCGGGATGCCGGAGTTCCGGTTCCCCGAGGGACTTTGATTCACTATTTGGATGAACTCCAAGAGGCGATCGATGAAGTCGGGGGCTATCCCATCGTGATTAAACCCCTCGATGGCAACCACGGACGGGGGATTACCATCGATATCAACTCTTGGGAAGATGCAGAAGAAGCCTACGACGCTGCCACCACGGCCTCCAAAACGCGATCGGTGATCGTCGAACGCTACTACAAAGGTCGGGACCATCGGGTTCTCGTGGTCAATGGTAAACTGATCGCCGTTGCCGAACGGGTTCCTGCTCATGCTGTGGGAGATGGCCGGTCTACCATCCAGGAACTCATCGACGAAACCAATCGCGACCCCAACCGAGGCGACGGCCATGATAACGTTCTGACCCGGATCCAAGTAGACCGGATCAGTATGCAAATCCTGGAACGCAAAGGATATGACCTCGACACTGTACTCAAAGAGGGCGAAATCTGCTATCTGCGCTACACCGCCAACCTCAGCACCGGCGGCATCGCCATCGATCGCACCGATGAAATTCACCCAGAAAATCTCTGGATGGCGGAAAGAATTGCCAAACTGATTGGCTTAGATATCTGTGGCATTGATGTCGTCACCGAGGATATTTCCCAACCCCTCCGGGAAAATGATGGGGTCATCGTCGAAGTCAATGCCGCCCCCGGTTTCCGGATGCACGTCTGTCCCAGCCAGGGCCTGCCCCGCAACGTCGCCGCCCCGGTGATGGAAATGCTCTTTCCCCCAGGCACTCCCTCGCGCATTCCCATTCTCGCCGTCACCGGCACCAATGGTAAAACTACCACCACCCGCCTGTTAGCCCATATTTATAAACAAACTGGCAAAACCATCGGTTATACCACCACCGATGGGACTTATATCGGCGATTTTATCGTCGAAAAAGGGGATAACACCGGACCCCAAAGTGCTGAACTGATTTTGAAAGACCCCACTGTTGAGGTGGCGGTCTTAGAAACCGCCCGAGGGGGGATTTTGCGATCGGGTTTGGCCTTTGATCGCTCTGATGTCGGCGTCGTGTTAAATGTCTCTGCGGATCATCTCGGCATCGGCGATATCGATACCATCGAACAAATGGCGACCCTCAAAGGCGTCCTCGCTGAATCCGTTGATCCCAAAGGCTATGCGATCCTGAATGCCGAAGACCCCCTTGTCGTCAAGATGGCAAAACGGGTGAAATCTCAAATCGCCTATTTCTCGATGAACCCTGAGAATGAGATTGTGCAAAATCATGTTCGCAATGGGGGACTCGCGGCAGTCTATGAAAATGGCTATCTCTCGATTATTAAAGGAGATTGGACCCTGCGGATTGAGCAAGCGGTTAATGTGCCCCTAACTATGGCAGGATTGGCTCCCTTTATGATTGCCAACGCCCTTGCCGCTGCCTTAGCTGCCTATAGCAATGGGGTTCCCATTGAGCAAATTCGCAGTGGATTGGCAACGTTTGAGGCATCAGTTGCCCAAACTCCGGGACGGATGAATCTGTTCAATATGGGGACTTATCATGCCTTGGTGGATTATGCCCATAATGCCGCCAGTTATGAAGCCCTAGGCGGGTTCGTGCGAAATTGGCCCGGAGAAACCATTGGCGTCATCGGGGGTCCTGGCGATCGCCGGGATGAAGATTTGACCAACCTCGGCAAACTCTCCGCAGAAATCTTCAAACAAATTATTGTCAAAGAAGATAATGATACCCGAGGTCGTCCCCGGGGAGATGCGGCCCACTTCATCTGTAAAGGCATTGCCCAAGTGAATGGTCCGGCAGCGTATCAAACGATTCTAAATGAAACCGAGGCGATCGAAACCGCCCTAGACGAGGCTCCATCGGGCAGCTTAGTCGTGATTCTGCCTGAAAGCGTCAGTCGGGCGATCGGTCTGATTGAGAAGCGCAAACCCCTAGAAGAACCGCGCATTCCCCTCAACGGTTCAAAGCCTGTAGAATCCTCCTCGGTTGAATATAGCGAGTCTTCTACATAATTTACAACTGAACCTTTACCAAAGACTTGAAAAGGATAACTCTCCATTTTCAAGTCTTTTTTTTAGGCAAAATCCACCGAATTAAAGTTAATAAAAACCCGCACCCTAAAGGGTGGGGCTATACGGACGAAGCCTGCCTCCGCAGGCTGAAGAGTAAAATAGGTCTTTCACAACCGGATTGGGTATAACAACAGTTGTTCTCTTAGTTCGTAGTAACGACTTCAGTCGTTCTCTTAGTTCGTAGTAACGACTTCAGTCGTTCTTAATGTTGGTAGTAACGACTTCAGTCGTTCTCTTATCAAAGTTCGTAGTAACGACTTCAGTCGTTTCTTCCTGTTCGTAGTAACGACTTCAGTCGTTTCTTCCTGTTCGTAGTAACGACTTCAGTCGTTCTCTTTCTTATTTCGTAGTAACGACTTCAGTCGTTCTCCAACTGCACGATAACAACATCCCAACATCCCACCCCCCTAAATAAGATAAAATAAACACCGCGCCCCGCGCAATATTGATCCACCCTCATATAGGAAAAACCCATGACATCAACCTCTAATCCATCCCTGCGAACCGAACAACATAGCCTAATCCAACAACTCGCCGATTGCATCGAGGGCGTGTGGCAAGAAGAATTAGAACTATCCCCTTATCCCCTGCCGGAGGACCTGGGATATGTAGAAGGACGATTAGAAGGGGAAAAACTCAGAATTGAAAATCGCTGCTATCAGACCCCAGAATTTCGGAAAATCCATTTAGAACTGGCAAAAGTCGGCACCACCCTGGACATTTTGCACTGCGTGATGTTTCCCAACCCCAACTATGATTTACCCATGTTCGGCACTGATTTAGTAGGAGCAAAAGGCAAAATCGGGGCAGCGATCGCCGACTTATCCCCCATTCGTCAAAACGTCCTCCCCCAACCCTATCAACAGCAACTTTCGGACTTACCGGCGATCGCCTTTACCCATCCCCGAGACCTCCCCCCCTGGGGTCATATCTTCTCAGAATTTTGCCTCTTTGTGCGACCGGATAATCCTGCCGAAGAAACCCTATTTCTTAATCGCGTCAAGGAGTATGTCCAAATTCACTGCCAACAAGCCAGAAACACCCCCGCCACCCCCGAACTCCACAGCGAAATCCTCGCCGGACAACGTAATTACTGCGACCATCAGCGCAAAAATGACAAAACGCGCCGGGTTTTAGAAAACGCCTTTGGCAACGAATGGGCCGAATATTATATGACCCAAGTCTTATTTGACCTGCCTGAAGGGGACTAAAAGATCATGACCGAAACAAAGTGCGCTCACGTCTTAATTTCGGGAATCGTTCAGGGAGTCGGGTATCGATTTAGTACCGTCCATCAAGCCCAGAAACTAGGAATATCCGGTTGGGTGAGAAACTTAACCGATGGACGAGTCGAAGCCATCTTTGAAGGCAACCCCGAAACCCTCGATCGCATGATAGCCTGGTGTCATCAAGGACCCTCATCCGCCCAAGTCACCGATGTCACCGTCACCTATCAACCCCCCCAAGGCATCACCGGATTCACCACCCGATATAAATAACACCCCCTCCGGACGTAGAGGCGATTCGCGCGATCGCCTCAAGCCACATTTCATGTAGCCGCGCGAGAGCGATCGCCTGCCCAGATGCTCAATTTAATCACCCCTGAGCGTTATTTCATGTAGCCGCGCGAGAGCGATCGCCTGCCCAGATGCTCAATTTAATCACCCCTGAGCGTTATTTCATGTAGCCGCGCGAGAGCGATCGCCTGCCCAGATGCTCAATTTAATCACCCCTGATCGTTATTTCATGTAGAGGCGCTTCCCGAAGCGCCCCTACAAATACACCTTGACAGGGCTAGAGTCATCTTCATGACACCCCTAAAGGGGTGACTACAAACGATTGAGCGCGTTGCAATCACCTTGACAGTGCTAGTCCTGAACGGTTGTTTTTTGGGGATAAATGACTTAAAATAAAAGAGATAAAAAATCACCGAAACCTTGTAATTACCCATCAATTCTATACCCACAATTGTTATGAATACGCCAATGGTCAACGCCCTATTTCAATTGATTCATTCCCGATCTCCAGAAGACCGGACCGCCTTAGAAGAAAAACTGTTTTTCGATAATGCTTATCCCTCTACCCCCGAGGCGATTAACCTAGCTTTGCACAGCAGTAGCTTTAATTTTCTCAACCAAGAACCGGACCTTTATACCCTTGACGATGGAGAACCCATTGCATAAACTTGACTAAAGGCGATATTGTTTTAGGGCTTTTTGCCTTCTATATTAGCAACCAATTCAGCACTTTAATGCTGCCTCAAATCGTGCTTTTCCGGGGAGCATCCCGTTAATGCTTTAAGTATTTATACTTATCCCAGAAATGAGGATGGGAACCAAAAAAAAGGTAAAATGTGAAAAAATCAAACATCAAGGACAAAAACATATGAACCTAGCTAACGAACAAAAACTTAAATACCATTTGAGGGAAGTAGCAAAAATTTTAAAAGAGGAAACTCCCAATGAGCAATTACAAAACTTTGAGCCTATCGAGTTGGCTACTCGAAAGCATATACTCGAAACGGTCGGACCAGAAATTGGCACCTTTTTTTTTCTTCAGGGGAGCCTCCAGTCAAAGGAAAAAAACGGCAAGTAAAGACCTGTTTCGGTATAGTAACAGTCAATAGCCGTCGGGCAAAGCAGCTAGGATTAGCGCCCAGGACTCAGCTAAGTCCAGTCATGACAAAATGTTGTTGGGTAGCTAGTGCTAAGTCTTCCTATGAGGAAGCCGAAACTTGATCTGGCACTGATGATGGGCATCAAAGTAGGGCACAGTAGTCTCCATCGTTTAGTCCAAAAAAGTGACTTTCCTCAAGCCGATAGTAAACAAAAGGTGGATAGCCACCGTGGGAATGGGGGGAAAATCCGATTGAGAACCGAAAAACCAGGGCCTTGTGAATGGCGAGATTATAAAGCGGTAAGTTTACATAATTCAGTGTGCCAAGCCTATTTTCAAGAGAATGAAGCTCTAATCAGTTGGGTACATAAGCAATCCCTAAGCCGGATGATCACCTCCGTTGGTGATGGCCATGATGGAGTTTGGAATATCATCAGTAGGTTAAAACCATCTTCGGAGCGAAGGGATGTACTGGATTGGTATCATTTGGTGGAAAACCTCTACAAGAAAAGGTGGGTCATCTCAACAATTAAAACGACTAAAAAGCTCACTGTGGCGAGGTTGTGTGGATGAAGTTTTAGAGGAACTGTCTGAAAGAAAGGGACAGAGGGTACAGAATTTTCGGGCTTATTTAGCAAAACATCGCTACCGTCTGGTTAACTATGATTTATATCAATCCCTTGGGTACGCCATTGGTTCGGGTTCGGTTGAATCTACAGTTAAACGTATTGGCGCTCGTGTGAAACTTTCTGGAGCACAATGGCTTAAACAATCTGTATCTAAAATCCTTCACTTACGCTGCGCTTACCTGAACGGGGACTTTTTTGTAAGTATTTCTGCTTAGTTCTTAACTGAGATGCTCCCCTTTTCCGATTAATTAATAAGAGACAAAAGTGAAATTTATTGTTTCAAAAATAGATTTGTAAAAACGTAGGCCGAACCTAGTAAATATTTAGTATGAATCCCTAAATGTACAGGCGATTCGCGAATCGCCGCTACATTTAGGATGGATTTTCAAAATCTGCGTAAGTCTTGGTAGATTATCACAGATATCCCTCTTCTATCAGTTTACGGCAAATTAACGAGGTGGCATCATTTCATGCCACGAGTGATGGGACCATCTCAATTTGGCCTCAAAGGGGAATTTATACGTCTTGCTCCCCCTGACCTCGGAGGTCAGGGGGCACCGGCGGTTAGGTCTATGAGCCAAGTTGAGATGCTCCCCGAGTGATTAGGCTTTCAACCGGGTTTGAGAGAAGAGGGTTATACTCCATAGTTAGCCAGAGCTATCAGCGATGCCTTGTTTCAATCATGCTTTGTCTCTGCGGTCTTTTTTTTACCCGGAATTGCCCAACGTTTGATACTTCCCACCGTCACCGGCATACTATCGGCCACATCAATGGTGAAGCGAAACACCTGACGAGATCGCCTCCCATCTTCCGGATCGAAGAATGTGAGCAGCACATCCCAGCAATCACTATTGAGACGACAGTAGGGACTTTTTTGGACTTCGATGGTGTCGAGTTGTCGCTCAGAGGCGATCGCCTCCGCAAAGGTAGCAGCAGCTTGAAACGTATTGGTGACTGCAAAATTCAGGGCGCGATCGCGAGAGGTTTGCCCGATATTATATAAATCGTAATACACCCGATTTAAAAAAGCAGTCAGCCCTTCCCGGAGATTTTCTACCCCCACCGCTTCAGCATTATTTACAGTTGCTAAAGCTGCCTCAACTAAATTATTCACATTCCACCCATACATCCCTCGGGGGTTCTGGACATTAAGCACCGGAACCACTTCCCCAGAAAAAAGTTCTACCGTCCGCTGAGTTTGTCGTCCAGGGATACTCACTCGCTCAATGAATTCAGCACTCGTTTCGGGTTCAAGTTGCCCATTGAACATCAACAAAAACATTTCATAAATATCATCGGCAAACGGGCCTTTTGGATCAAGGGCATAGATAGTATTTTGGTCACGATTTAGAGTCCAAATTAGCGAGTGAGCCTCATTCGGATTGCGATCGAGATGTTCCACCATCTGGTAAGCATCATAAGGGTCTGGCGGCACCATCATCCCATTCAAATTTACCGCAGCCATATTTTGCTTAAAAGTATCCCGCCGCGCCGCATCTCCAAAGTCATAGCCAATCGTGCCGAGGGCGTAGACCTGGCCGGAGTGAGCCTTACTGGGCTTGACGGCAGAGGGAGCGGGGGAAGCGGAGGGAGCAGGGGAAGCAGAGGGAGAGGGGGGAGCAGAGGAGGTAATAACGGAGGTATGCTCTGTGCGAGTGACTTGCTCACCTGCGAAAGAAATCGTTACTGAAGACCCGAACAACAACCCCATCACCCCAGGGAGGTTAACTTTACCGCGTAGACAGCGTTCCGGTTCATCAGTATCATCAGGGGTACAGGGAATCGCCGTATTGAGCAGAGCCGCCCGCACCGCCTCCGCATCCACAGGTTTACTCTGTTGGAGTTGCAGACTCATCAGCAAACCGCACAACCCCGTCATCACGGGAGCCGCCATACTTGTTCCCAGAAGGCGTACAGGTTCTTCATTCGCGGGTTGCGCCCCCAGAATTTCACCCCCCGGAGCCATGATGCCTTCTAGGGCATTGTTACCGCCCCAATTGCTGAACTTGTAAGGGGTACCGTCAGGCTTTAAGGCTCCCACAGACAGCACTCCCGGCAGGGAAGCGGGCATACACCAGCATTCTCCCTTGTTATTCCCAGCGGGGGCGACAATCAGAATGTTGTTGTCCTGGCACTTTTTCAGGGCTTGCAGGAGGATTTCTTCCCCTTCCCCGGTTTGGGTGGGGCGGCAGGCGGCACAGTGGATGATATTTGCCCCTAACTCCAGACCCAGTTCAAAGGCACGAGCTAGATTGATGGGTGAGATGAATTCTTCATCAGTGCCAGTAGTATTGAGGGGGACATTAATCACACGACAGCGAGGAGCAAGTCCCGGAGAGGGGGTGTTTTCTTGACCGACGATGGTGCTGGTGATGTGGCAGGCGTGGTTGTCGCCGTGGATGCGTTTGAGGAGTGATTCAGGGAAGGCGGCTTTCTGGGCTTCCGCTTTTTGGTCTTTATCTAAAGTATCATCCTTGCCGATCGCCTGAAATAGGAGATAAGCCTCTGTAGGAACAGGTTCAGCAGGGGGGTGCCAATAGGGGAAGACTTTGGAGATTTCCGCCCCTTCAAAACAGGAGAGGGTGTGGTCCGGGTTGCCATCGAGAATGACGATGGTAATCCGGGAGTCGCCGAGGGTTTGGTTGCGGAGTTCAGCGAGTCCGGGGATGCGATCGTCCAAGTCGTGGGGATGTTTGGCAGTGGAAGCAGCAGAGGCAACAACTGCCGTCGGTTGGGTTTCGACTTCGCTCAATCCGACAGAATCCGATTCAACTTCAGTTGCTTCAATTTCTGAATCCAATTCGGAGGGGTGAATGGTTGCTTGGTTTTCGACTTCGCTCGACCCGATAGATGCGGATTCGGCTTCAATGGCGATCGCTTCCACAGCCAATTCTTCAGAAGCATGAATATTATCTTCTACTGAATCATCTACCCCACTCGCCTGAATATTGGCCTTAGGCAAAGACCCCAACATGAATTCACCCACAGAGGATTCCACCACATAGTTTAATCCCGTCGCCCGGGCAAAGCGATCGCTATCTCCCGCCCCCAACGAACAGGGAGCAAGTCCCATATTTGTCGCCACCAAATAGAGGTTCTGATACAGGACACCAACGTGCTTGAGAACCAGGGCATAAGCCAGCGATCGATACTTGCGGAACAGCCGCCCAAACCGAGCCGTAATAATCAGCAAAACTTGGGGCATTCCCTGTTCACCACTGGACTGGTGAGCATCTTTAATCAGGGCTTGAATATCGGCATCAGCAGCATCAAGTTGAGCCAGTTGGTGATTGAGGGGATCATAGTGATAAAGTCCCGGTTTCACCCCTTCACAACGACGCACCGCCAGATAGATTTCTAGTTCGTACATCGCGCCGCCACAGGGATAGGGACGGCGGCTGATTTCTCCCCACTCGAAATCTTCACCAAATTGGGCTTTGAGCAGTTCGGTTTGTTCAGCATCATGAGTATAAATTTCCTTGATGCGAGCCGTGCGATAGAGAAGTTCCCCCAATTGCTCAATGGTGATGGGGTGATTCTCGTCATATTCGCGAATCGATGCCCGTTGTTCGATCGCCGTCGTCAGGGTTTTATCCTTCTGGCGGATGGCATCAATGCTCAGTTGGGGCAGGGCGACAATTTGCCCGCTCATGGCTGGCTTTACCACCGGAAACTCGTCCCAAACCTCCAAACTGGCGGCAATATCACCTGTGAGATAGTCATGGCGACCTTGGCGACAACGGCTATGGAATAGCAGGTTATGGAACTCCCACAGCTTCAGTTCCGGGGCTTCCGCTTCCACGGTGAGAAAACCCGTCGCCCACAATAAATTTAAGAATTGATAGGCGGTTTCTGCTCCGATTTGGGGGGGTGGCGTGACCCAGCCTAGGGATAGGGGTTGGGCGAGTTGGGCCAAAATTGCGCTCGATCGCCAGTCCAGCAGTTTGACTCGAAATTTGGATAAGGGGGATTCCAAGACCATGCCGCCTTCGTGGCTGCGTTGGTAGGCAAAGCGCGATAGGCTGACACTGGCCCGAGTCCAGTGGGGTATGTCTAGGTTAAGTTCAGCGGATTCCACCATTGGCACTGCGATCGCCAAGGGTAATACAGCATATTGCAACCAGCCGCGATCGCCGATCTCTTGCAACATCAGCGCCAACTGCTCCCCAGCTTCCGGCCCTTCCTGTGCGCTTAGGGTTTGGGTCAACTGTTGGAGGGTAGCGGTTCCTTCCTGTAAGTGGGCTAGGGCATCGCTCATCCCGGTGATGGCAGGGAGAGTTACCATAGAGGGAGCAATGGATTGGCTAGGATCGGTATTCGCGGGACTGAGGGCATAGCCATCTGCCGTGGTGCTGACCTGAATGGTGGAATTGAGGGAAACCGCGAAGGGATAGGTACGCATAAGTTCTAGAGGGATAATGTTACAGAGGGAAGGAAATGACAGCAGCCATTGGGGAAATTATTAGCAATGGGATCTTATTTGATGTAAAAAACTGGTCAACAGCCCGGGCTGAACGAGACGTTTTTTTCAAACAATTGAAATACTTTTTGACGCATTAGCCAACAGAAACATCAATTACTTAGGGTGTTCCAACAAATAAATCATCCAAATCCCGATGGTTAAGCACCTAACAAGACTGTATGACGCCGCGCAGGCGGGCTTTGTCCGTGTAGCCCCAGGCTTTCCTAGCGGAACGCTCATAGAACAGCCTGCGGGTTTTT
>NZ_JAMXOT010000453.1 GCF_024220515.1 Oscillatoria sp. HE19RPO | reverse complement strand
AACTCCAAAAAATAAAACCTTCAAAAAACCCGCACCCTGAAGGGTGGGGCTACACGGACAAAGCCCGCCTGCGCGGGCTAAAAGAGCCTTGTTAGGTGCGATCGCATCAAAGCAAGGATGATTTATTTGTTGGAATACCCCAATGGAATCGGGCCTCATCCGGGTTTCTTGTAGGGGCGTATTGCATACATGAGAGAATTTATGCAATACGCCCCTACAAATACACCTTGACAGGGCAAGGTTTTAACCCCCGCCGTAGTGGCGCTTCGCGAAGCGCCACTACAGGCGGCCAACGTTTAAACCTTGCAACAGGGCGTTACTTGGCTGGGGCCAAGTAACGCGGGAAACGACTGAAGTCGTTACTACAAACGGGGGAACAATTCTTAGCCCGCGCAGGCGGGCTTCGTCCGTATAGCCCCAGGCTTTAGCCTGCGGGGGTAGTAGAAAGAGCCTTCTCCATAATCAACTTAGACCGTTTCACCGGATCAGGGATTTGAATCGGATAATCTCCGGTAAAACAGGCGGAACAGAAGCGACTGGGGTCTTCTCCTGTGGCAATCAGCATTCCTTCCCAACTTAAATAAGCCAGGGAATCGACTTCGATTTGTGCTTCAATCTCCGCTACGGTTTTAGTCGCCGCAATCAGTTGGTCCTGACTGTCGGTATCGATGCCATAGAAGCAGGGATGAGTCACAGGTGGGGATGAAATTCTCATGTGTACTTCCGTTGCACCCGCATCCCGCAGGGCTTTGACGATTTTGCGGCTGGTAGTGCCCCGGACGATGGAATCATCCACCATTAAGACTTTTTTGCCGACGAGGACATCTTTGAGGGGGTTGAGCTTCATTTTAATCCCGGACTCCCTCATGTGCTGAGTGGGTTGGATGAAGGTGCGCCCAACATAACGGTTTTTAATCAGTCCCTCTGCGTAGGGGATGCCCGATGTCTGGGAAAACCCGATCGCCGCTGGAATGCCGGAGTCGGGAACGCCAATGACGATATCCACATCTGCCGGAGATTCTTGCGCCAGTTGTCGTCCCAGTTGCAGGCGATAGCTATACAATGACTCATTGCACATAATACTATCGGGTCGCGCAAAGTATATCATTTCAAATATACAAAGTTTACGCTCGGAAGCCTGACTCCAATGGAAGGAGGCTAATCCTTCTTCCCCAATCCAGACTAATTCTCCCGGTTCCACATCCCGCAGGTATTCTGCACCGATGATATCTAACCCACAGGTTTCCGATGCCAGAACATACCGGGTGGGGGTACCTTCTAAGGTGCCAATCACTAGGGGACGAATGCCGTTGGGGTCCCGGGCTCCCATGATGCCTTTGGGGGTGGCGATCGCCAAGCTATAGGCTCCCTTACAGCGATGAAAAGCACTGATGGTGGCATCTAACCAATCTTTACCCTTATCCACTTCCAACCCGATCGCCCAGGCAATCATTTCTGAATCCGTAGTCGTGATCAGGTTGCACTCTTGTTCAATCAACTCTTGACCCAGAGCGACAGTATTGACAAGATTACCATTATGTGCAAGAGCCAACGGACCTAACCGAGTTGGAACGATCGCCGGTTGAGCATTCACCACGCGACTGGTTCCCGTTGTCGAATACCGGGTATGTCCCACCGCCAAATGTCCGGGTAATTCCCCCAGAATCGTCTCATTAAACACTTGGGAAACCAGCCCCATCCCTTTATGCAGATGGACTTGGGCATTACTATCAAACGTCGCAATTCCAGCGGATTCTTGACCCCGATGCTGAAGGGCGTAGAGACCAAAATAGGTCATTTTCGCCACATCTTCACCGGGGGCATAAACTCCAAACACGCCACAGGCTTCTTCGGGTTTATCCGGGCGGTTGGACATAGCAGGGTTAACCTCAGTTGGTTCACTGAAAGACCCTGCGGATGCAGGATAATGCTCGTCAGAGGACAAGGAATGATGGGGGATCATGCTTACGGCTTCGCTCCTGTTTGGGGTAGTAGATCAACCGGGAAGGTTTGGGGATGCAGATAGGCGACGTTCGATGGCATTGGACCAGCGATCGCGCATATCTGTCATACTAACGTCAATTAAGGGAAGGTTAACATCGGAATTAACGATTAAACCCGTCTGGATTTCCGATACTTCCCCAATTTCCTGCCAATTTCCTGCCAATTGCTCTTGTAAATAAGATTCCCAGTTTTCCACCTGTTCTGGAGAAACAGAGACTACAATCCGCGCACCGCCTTCGGCAAATAAAATTTCATCCCACCGCGAGATGGTTGCTGCATCAGCATTCAGAGTAATTTTTGCTCCTAAATTCCCGCCAATACAAGATTCAGCCAAAGCCACCAACAAGCCACCTTCTGCCGAATCGTGAGCCGATTGTACCCACCCTTTGCGAATCCCTTCCCGACAGGCAGCTTGGACTTGTCGTTCCAACTGATAATCCACCACCGGCGGTTTCCCGGCAACAGTTTCGTGAATGGCGGCTAAATATTCCGAACCGCCCAAAGACACATTCTGGGTTATCGCAGTAATTGGTAATCCTAATAGATAAATCACATCTCCCGGATTGCGCCACCCTTGTCCACAAACTTGGCTAATATCGGGAATCAATCCCACCATGCCAATCACTGGGGTGGGATAAATCGGTGTCGGTGCCCCATTGGCATCCAGGGTTTCATTGTACAGAGAGACATTCCCCCCGGTAACTGGAGTCGCAAACTCGCTACAAGCCTCAGAAATGCCTTGACAAGCCGATGCTAACTGCCAATAGCCGATGGGTTTTTCGGGACTGCCAAAATTGAGATTATCCGTCACCGCAATGGGTTCGGCACCCACACAGCTTAAATTGCGGGCGGCTTCTGCTACCACTGCCTTGGCCCCTTCGTAAGGGTCCAGATACACATACCGGGAATTGCAATCAACCGTAGCGGCAACCCCGCGATGGGTGGCGGGAGTAGTGGAGAGGGGGTCTTGGGGACGTAAACGGACCACTGCTGCATCTCCTCCTCCCGGTAGCAAAACAGTATTATTCTGCACCTGATGGTCATATTGGCGATACACCCATCGCTTGGAGGCAATGGTGGGGGTATCTAACAATTGCAGTAAAATCTCAGTCCAAGTTTGGGATTTGCCTTGGATTTCGATGCCTGCTGCGGTGCAAGGGGGGAGAGTATCGGGAGTCCATTGCCATGCTTTTTGGGCATATTCTGGGGGTTCTGCCATTAACTGGCGATCGTAAATGGGGGTATCTTCGGCTAAAGCGCGACAGGGGATTTCTGCGGCAACTCCTCCTTGATGGAGAATCCGCACAATCGGTTCAGCAAGGACCTTGCCGGCAATTACTGCCTGGAGTCCCCAACGATGGAAAATATCAATCAGTTCTTGTTCCCGTCCCTTGTGTGCTACAAATAGCATCCGTTCCTGGGATTCGGAGAGGAGGAACTCGTAGGGAACCATGCCGGTTTCTCGGACAGGGATTAAGTCTAAATCCAGTTCAATGCCGAGATTCCCTTTCGCTGCCATTTCCGAAGTGGAACAGGTAATTCCCGCAGCACCCATATCTTGCGCGGCAACCACTGCGCCGGTGTTGAAGGCTTCTAAACAGGCTTCAATTAGGGATTTTTCTAGGAAGGGGTCGCCAACTTGAACCGCAGGGCGATCGTCTGCGGATTTATCCGTAAGTTCTGCACTGGCGAAACTCGCGCCTCCCATGCCATCTCTGCCGGTGGTAGAACCAACATAGAGCACGGGGTTACCGACACCGGAAGCACCAGATTTAACAATATCCGGGGTTTCCATAATCCCTAATGCCATGACATTGACGAGGGGATTGCCGGTATAGGCGCGATCGAAGTACACTTCACCGCCTACGGTGGGGACCCCAACACAGTTATGGGTGACAATGCCGGAGGTGGTGACAAACAGATGAGTGTTGTCCACTTCAATATCGTAGACATCGCATTCCTCAACGGCATTTGTTTCAATGCTCTTAATTTTGACAAATGCCAGTTCATTGGAGATGGAATAACGGGGGAATGAATGTTTTGTCCCGTTATAACGGGACAACGCTGTTGCTAATTCGGCGTTGCGTTCTTCTCCAAAAACATCAGCTAATGCGGTGAGCCCGTAGACATTGCTAACGTCCATTTGCCATAAGGCTTTCCGCTGATAGATGCGGCCTTGGATATTGGTTTCTTTGGCGGCTTGTTGATAGATTAGGGGAATAGCGCCAAAGCTCTGCATCAGCAAAGTCACTTGCTCGAACAGTTTATGGCTGGTCGTGGCAAAGCTAATTTTGGCATGATTGCCATGAGTTTTGGTGGTTAAAGAACCGTCGCCGCGTAACAAGCCTTTGAGTGCCTCACGCTGTAAAGAACGAGGCCATTGGAAGATAAAATCGGGTAAGGCTTTATGACTGGCGTTACTGCCACATTGCCATACTTCTTTTAAGAGATAACCTAATAGCCAGGATGTGGCATAAACGGCGATCGTAGACTCACGGGTTTCGACGCAGGGGCGCAGTCCCAGGGTTTTGAGTCCATCCATGACATCATGAACGTATTCGCTTTCATGAAGACCAAAGGTGAAAATTATTTTATAGCTATTGCCATTTTCAGAAACGCAGCCTTCTGAGAGGTAGTAGCCGAGTAAGCGGGCGAATGTTTCATCCGGCTGAATGATGGCATTCATGTAGTTAGCTTTACCGCTGCGCCGATAGAGGCGGATGCTACTGCGCGATACGTCGAGGAGGGGTTCTAATTTGAGAAAATAGGGCAGGGGTAAGATGCCTTTGCTGAGGTAGTTATGCCGATTGGTGGGGGAAGGTTCAATGGAACGCAAAGCATCACGGATTTCAGTTGAAATCTGCCACTCTGGAGGGAGATCAACGTAAACGTCTTGATTTCCGAGATAGCGATCGTCCAAGGCATCCAGCAGATCCAATGCAGGAACTTCCCCAGTGGATTCTGTCTGTGGGGAGGGCATATTAATCAGTATGGGAAGAAGATCCCCCTGCTTTAAGCTGTCGGCATTGCGAGTCTGCCACACTCCCTCTTCTAGAATGCACATCGGATGATCCTGGGTCATGGTCAAGGTCCGACCCAATGCTGTGCGGATGGTAATTAAGTTAGTGGCGCGTCGCTTGAAGACGCGGCAAACGGTTTGCCAGCAACTCTGCTGGGTATTAGGTTCTAGAGAGAGGGTTTCAATGCCAGCGGTTGGATCGAGTTCTTCGGTGGTTTGATTTGGGGGTAAATGGGATTCGACAAAGTTGCCGATGGTATCGAAATGAACGCCATTTTTATCCCGCCAGATTAGGGTTTCGCTGGGAATTAAGCAGTTCCCATAATGACTGATCCCTTCTACAACGCCGGTGAAGATGCAGCGAGTGCGAGGGTCTTCGATATTTCCGAAGCGGAGGGAGTTGAGAAGGGCGATGGGGCGTGCACCCATTGTAAAGATATCTCGGAGGATGCCGCCAACGCCAGTGGCTGCACCTTGGAAGGGTTCGATCGCCGAGGGGTGATTGTGGGATTCGATTTTGAAGGCGAGGCGCAATCCGTCTGAGCAGTCTATCACCCCAGCATTTTCTCCAGGACCGACTAGGATGCGATCGCCGGTGGTGGGAAACTGTTTCAGCAGGGGACGGGAGTTCTTATAACAACAGTGTTCGGACCACATCACGCCAAACATTCCCAATTCTGCTTTGTTGGGATGGCGTCCTAGCCGTTTGACGATTTCTTCATATTCTGCCGGTTTCAGACTTTCGGCAGCGATTTCTTCGGGAGAAAAGGGGGCGTTTGAGATTGCAGACATGGATTAGGGCGTTGCACCAGAGTACAGTCCCCCTATTTTATCTGGATTTGGGCCATTCCTACGGTTTGATATGTTTTTGTAAGAATTCGCCTGATGCTGAGTTGCTCTAGCGATCGCCGCAGCTATGGCATAATGGGTGCGGTTAATTGGCTCAAAACCCACCGGACTTCATGCCAGAGCAGTAGGCGGCTTGTCTGGGTTTGGTTTTTTCTGCCTGTAACCTGGAGGATGCCAGCGATCGCCCAATCTGTCCTCTCTCCTCTTCCTCAAACGCCTCGATAATGCAGACAAATATCGAAAATGGCTTCACCTACGCGCTTCGAGTTTCCCATTGCTAAAGCACAATATCTCTTCAACCGCGCCACTGAATCAGGACAAGGAGGAGATAAGCGGAAATTCTGGCGGGATGTGATGGGGTTTGAGTCATTAGAAGCAATTCGAGAGGCAATCTTAACTGAGGTATCCTTGGAGATACTGCAACCTCAGAGCCAAAATGAACAGGGTGAAGCTCTATCGTGCCTATATCCAAGTTACAGGCGTTTCTGGGATTTCTCGACGCATTAGAACGGTTTGGATTGTGCTATTTGATGAAGATGTTGCTAGGTTTGTAACAGCAGTACCGGATAGATTAGGAGCAGGGTAAGCTCATCTAATTTGGTATAAATTGTACTTGACAAGGAGAAATTATAGAGTTAAAGGAGAGTCGTCTGGGTTCAGAGATTCTAGGCGAGTAAAAACAGCTCAATCAGTCTTGGTACAAGGATTTGAGAATAAG
>NZ_JAMXOT010000452.1 GCF_024220515.1 Oscillatoria sp. HE19RPO | reverse complement strand
GTGAAAACTATAAAAGCCTGTTTTCAGATGTTAGGACTTATGAGGCATTTAAGAATATCCATGTAGGAATATTATCCGAAATAAAACGGAAAACTTGTGCGGGAAATCGCGAAAGTTTTGGGACTAGAAAACGCCCAGGGCTTACACCAGTTTCTGACTCGCTCTCCTTGGGACATTCAGTAGCACATAAATTTCGAGAATCCAGCTCATTTTAAATCATTTAAAATGTCGAATAATTCGGGTGATTATTGATGAGACTGGAGACCCTAAAAAAGGCAAAAAACCTGATTATGTAGCTCGGTAATATATCGGTCGATTAGGAAAGGTAGAAAACGGAATTGTATCTGTAGTTGCTTACGGATTAATTGAGGGAATAACGTTCCCAATCCTCTTTGAAGTCTTCAAACCTCAAAAGTGCTTAAAACCGGGAGATGTTTATAAAATCAAACCTCAAATTGCCGCCGGATTAATTGAAGAGATGGTCTACCTTGGTTTCCAAATAGAATTAGTATTAGCCGACAGTCTTTATGGAGAAAGTGAGACCTAGTTTTTGAGTAAACTGGAGGAATTAGAACTTTTGTATATGGTATCAATCAGGAGTAATCATGGAGTCTGGCTACCTGAAGGACAAAGCGTTTCAGCCAATGAATGGTCAACATTTACCCGGAATATGAGTCAGGGTAAAACAGAAGCTCGCTATATAAGAGAGGTTATTTTTGGGGAAAAAGGACAGAAAACTTATTGAGACCTCACAACAGATAAAAAGACTTTGCCGGAAAATTCGACCAGTTTTGTGATGAGTAACATTCCGAGCCTTAATCCTGAAAATGTAGGGGATATATACGGAGATAGAACTTGGGTTGAATATGGATTTAGGCAATGTAAGTCTGAGTTGGGATGGGCCGATTGGAGGCTGACTCATTACTCGGATATCGAAAAATGGTGGTCACTTGTCTGTAGTGTTTATTTGCTTGTTACTTTGACCACTGCTCCTTTTAAGTCTTCAGCAACAAGTTCGGAGACTCCAACCTCAGAAATTTTTAGGTCTTCGGTCACTCAACATCCTCATTGGAATCATCAAGCGAATTGGAAGAGCGCGTTAAATAATCTTCAATTACTCCTCCTGCCGATGCTCGGTTTTAATTCTATTCTCTATTGGT
>NZ_JAMXOT010000451.1 GCF_024220515.1 Oscillatoria sp. HE19RPO | reverse complement strand
AACTTTATAATAAGTTATTCAAGTAGGCACACCTCAAATTAAGCATCTGATTAATATTTTCCGTAGACCACTGCGCACATGAAATTTTTAATCGTCTGTCAATTTGTTTGACTGTTGACTCAACGGCCCCCGAGCCAATCTAACAAATATTTTCTGAAGATAAAATTTGATAATTTACTATTCGATGACGATGTTTAGTTATAGCGGTTCCCGGACTCATGAGGTACAATACATAGGAGAACTGACTCGTCTTAACCATCCCAATCTATCATGAAACCCTACTCCATAGACTTTAGGCAAAAAATCATACAAATCTATGAGGAAGAAAATCTATCAATGCAAAAAGTAGCTGACCGATTTGGCGTCGCTAAAAGTTTTGTGCAAAAAATCCTCAAGCAATTTAAAGAAACTGGTGATTTGGCCCCTAAACCTCAAGGGGGAAATACTGCCCCTAAACTCGGAAGTCAAGAAATAGTAATTTTGATAGAGATCCTTGAAAATAATAATGATGCTACATTGCAAGAGCTTTGTGATTTGGTTGAAGAAAAAACGGGGGTAAAAGTCAGTACATCTACTTTAGATAGAGTCATTAAAAAGCTCAACTACACTTAAAAAAAAAGACTCTTTATGCCGAAGAAAAATATAAAGAAGAAGTTCAAAAAAAACGAGTAGAGTTTTGGGAGAAAATTAGAGACATTCCTTATGAAGACTTGATTTTCATAGATAAATCCGGAGTAGACCTAGCCTTAATTAGAACCCAAGCCAGAGCTATTAAAGGGCAAAGAGCTAGAGGCCCAAAGCCACAGAAAAGAGGAAAAAGAGTATCTTTGTTGAGTGCTTTGTCTCTCGAAGAAGTCGTAGCTTCAACCAACATATATGGAACAACAAATCAAGTTACATTTGAAGCCTTTATTGTGACCAAACTTGTTCTTAATTTATGGGAAAATGCTTGTGTAGTCATGGATAATGCCAGCATTCACAAGAGCACAATGGTTGAAGAAGCTATCCAAGAAGTTGGAGCAAAACTTATCTATCTCTCTCCTTATTCTCCGGAATTTTCTCCGATTGAAAATTTTTGGTCAAAAGTTAAAGGAATTCTCAAAAAATTTCAAGCGAGAACCTATGAAGATTTAGTTATTGGGATTACTGAAGCCATGCGGCAAGTCACTCAACAAGATATTCGCAATTGGTTTGCTCATTGCTGCTACTGTACCTCATGAGTCCGGGAACCGCTATAACACTCACCACCCACACTTGCCGAGTTTCTACACGGTGATGCCCCGCCTCCACAGTTTCATGATAGCTGTAGTCAATTCCTTCCCAAGAATTGGTACGGGCTTGCTCAAACCAAGCTTCCACTTGTTTGTAAAGATTGAGCTGGTTGCCTTTAAGAGCCAACAGATAGTTCCCGTCTTGTCGCTTAATTTGACGAGCAATTTCGGTTTGGGTGCCCATAGCATCCAGGGTTACTACTGCCCCTTTTAGATTAAGCAATAGAAGAAGCGGAGGTACTGCTGTAATTTCATTTGACTTATCTTTAACTTTTTGTTGTGCCAGTACCAACCCATGTTCACTACTCCACGCACTCACCGTATGCAACGCTTTGAGCGAACCTTCTCGCTCGTAAGAACCCCTGTCGGTCTTCCCATCTATATGAATTACTTCGATCTTCAATTTTTCCGAGATTGTAGCAATCCACCCCAAAAAGCTCTCCTGTAATGCCATCGGATCAATCGCTCCTATCACCCGCCCAAAGGTATCGTGGGATGGAATCCCATGAGGCAAGTCTAAAAACTGCTCTAACCAAGATTGCTTACTTTTGCCGTAAACCTCAATGGCAACAAATCCGTCTGCCCCTGATAGCACTGCTAAAATGGCTATGGTGAGAATAGCTTCCAAACTGTGGTGTCTTGTTCTGTGCACACGAGGGTCGGGTATTTGCTGAAAATGCTTGAGTACACTCGGCTTTATAATTTTAACCTCTCGTTGCTGCTGAGGGTTGAGAACAACTTTACCAAAGCCTTTTTTCATTTGCCTGAGCTAGGGATATCTGCAATTGTACCATTCCCAGTTTAACTGCTTATTCGTCGCCAACGCCATCTGTAGAAATTCTGGCCTCATTACTTCTTTTCCTGTAATTTGTCAAGTACAATTTATACCAAATTAGATGCGATTACCCTGAGGGCTTTTTGAAGTTTTTTGACTTGTTCATTCGTTAAACAATTGGTAGCTGGCATGGGCTTGATTGTTATGGAAGGTCTGAATATTATACCAATTTAAATGCTGAACAGCTTACCTTATTTGTGTTATTAAATTTTCATTCCTGAGAAACCCAGGGGGGCCAGAGCCGTTGAAAAAGCCAGGTTGGTTTGACACTGTAGTGGGTTCTTTCCGCAAGCGCTTGTCGTCGCTACCGGACAAGCGCACGGGTAAAAATCGCCGCTATGGAATGGAGGATGCCGCCTTAAGCGCGTGAGC
>NZ_JAMXOT010000450.1 GCF_024220515.1 Oscillatoria sp. HE19RPO | reverse complement strand
AAGAGAACGACTGAAGTCGTTACTACGAACTAGGACAAGAGAACGACTGAAGTCGTTACTACGAACTAGGACAAGAGAACGACTGAAGTCGTTACTACGAACTAGGACAAGAGAACGACTGAAGTCGTTACTACGAACTAAGAGAACGACTGAAGTCGTTACTACGAACATAAGAGAAAAGAACGCCTTCAGGCGTTACTACGAACTTGGAGACTATATTGAGTTGATGAATATGAAACCTGTGGAATCTACTATTGCGGCTAAATCTAGTAACTTTTTGGGTCAAAATCCGCATTTGAATGAGTTAAGCGAGTCGGAAGGGTTGCCGGGATTTGATGCTCAACATCCACCGGATCCGAAACTGATTGATACTTGTGTTCATTGTGGCTTTTGTTTGTCTACTTGTCCGAGTTATCGGGTGATTGGGAAGGAAATGGATTCGCCGCGAGGACGGATTTATTTGATGGATGCGATCGCCACTGGGGAAGCGCCTCTGGCAGAGGGAACCGTAGAGCATTTCGATACTTGTTTGGGATGTTTAGCTTGTGTCAGCACTTGTCCCTCGGGGGTACAATATGATAAATTGCTGGCGGCAACTCGTCCTCAAGTTGAGCGCAATTATGAACGGTCCCTAGGCGATCGCATAATTCGTAGTCTCATTTTTAACTTATTCCCCTATCCCAATCGCCTACGTCCTTTATTGGTTCCCCTTTATGTTTACCAAAAGTTAGGAATTCCCAAATTAGTGCGGCAAACGGGTTTATTAAAGAAACTCTCCCCGCGCTTGGCGGCGATGGAGTCAATTTTACCGAATATTACCCAGGAGTTTTTCAAGGGAAACTATCCCGATGTGATTCCGGCACAAGGAGAGAAACGGTATCGGGTGGGGATGTTACTCGGATGTGTACAGCGGTTATTTTTTAATCCGGTGAATGAGGCAACGGTGCGGGTTTTAACTGCCAATGGCTGTGAGGTGGTAATTCCCAAGGGACAGGGATGTTGTGCGGCGTTACCGGCACACCAGGGACAGGAAGAACAGGCACAGGCGATCGCCCGTCAAATGATTGATAGTTTTGAAGGCACTGAGGTTGATTTTATCATTATCAATGCCGCCGGATGTGGTCATACTCTCAAAGAATATGGGCACATTCTCCAGGATGACCCCAATTATCGCGACAAAGCACAAGCTTTTGCCAATCAGGTGAAAGATGTCCAAGAATTCCTGGCAATGGTGGGATTAACCGCTGAACTTTCTCCCTTAACGGAAGGAAAATTAACCGTAGTGTATCAGGATGCTTGTCATCTGTTACATGGTCAAAAAATTAGTCAGCAACCGCGCCAAATTCTTAAGCAAATTCCCGGAGTTGAACTGAAAGAACCCATTGATGCGGCGTTATGTTGTGGCAGTGCAGGGGTTTATAATATGCTGCAACCGGAGGTATCGGAAGAGTTGGGTCAGCAAAAAGTGCAGAATCTGCTCAATACCGGGGCTGAGTTAATTGCCTCTCCCAATCCCGGTTGTGCGTTGCAAATTCAAAAGCATTTGCAGCTAGAGGGGAAAGAGATCCCGTTGATGCACCCGATGGAATTATTAGATTTATCCATTCGAGGAGTGCGGTTGAAATAGGGGTGGAGGTGCGTCAGAATGTAGAGGTCCTGATGGTAGGAATAAATTAGATTCTGACGCACCTTTGGCGATTAAAAAACCAGCAACATCATTAATAGTAGACACATTTCGGCGCGGGTTGGGGAAATCGGTTTAAGTCAAGTCTTGAATGAGTCTTTCCAACTCGTTGCGGAGTTGGCGGGTATTGGGGTTGGCAGGTTCGATTTCCAGGGACTTATCAAAGGCGAGGAGGGCTTGTTGCAGCAGGGGAATGGCTTCGTTGGGATTGGGTTTTTCTCCAGCAAAGAGGATGAGGGACCCGCCAAAATTCAGCCAGCCACTGGCTTCGGTTCTCTCTCCCCAGTTGCCATCCCCGGTGAGTGCGCGGCGACAGGATTCTACGGCATCTTGATAGCGATCGAGTTGCAGGAGGGCGACACAGCGGTTAGTTAAGCCAAGGGAATAGTCCGGTTTGAGGGTAACCGCCCGATCGCAAGCGGCGATCGCCTCGTTGAAGCGCTGTTGCTCAACGAGATTGCTACATTCGTTCCCCCAGGCATTATAGGTATTTTTTGGGGCTTGGGCGATTTCAGCCGTGGCATTCACCGCCCCATCGGAGTTCAGTTCCGAATCAGCGGCAGTGGCAGCGAAGACAGGCATTTCCAGACAAAGACAGGCTGCTACCGTAAGGAGTCCAGATCCAAGGAGATGGGGTTTCATGGGTTAAGATTTGTGAACGGAGGAGTTTACTTTGACTATGAAACCACACCTGTTCCCAAAAATGTCAAGTTTAATGATAAAATTTTAATCCATTTTTCTCTGATTAGCGAAAGTTATAGAGGGGGGTTAACAACACTTATATAGCGAGCCTAAGGGAACTCCAAAAAATAAAACCTTCAAAAAACCCGCACCCTGAAGGGTGGGGCTACACGGACAAAGCGGTGCCTGCGCGGGCTAAAAGAGCCTTGTTAGGTGCGATCGCATCAAAGCAAGGATGATTTATTTGTT
>NZ_JAMXOT010000076.1 GCF_024220515.1 Oscillatoria sp. HE19RPO | reverse complement strand
CGCAATGCTTGCGCCCTCCGGAGGGCGCAAGCATTGCGCCCCTACACATAGCTTCCTTTCAGTTGAAAGTTTGGAGGATTTATATTTTGCAATCCCCTAACTAGCCATGAATTTCATATCCTTTCATTACTCACAGCCAATGACTTTTAATTTCATGCCTGCTAACTTCCTGTCTCGTACTCTAGCCGGAACTGTAACCCTCGTCGCCATCTTGGGGATGATTCCCGGACTTGCCCAGGCTTCTTCCCAGCAGTTATTACAGAAAAATAACGAATTGCCCCTAAAAACTGACGACCCTTTAGATTTAAACGACACATTTTCACAACTTCTAAAAGCAGCGGCAGAAATGTCTTACAGCATGGGCAACTCTTTAATGGAGGAGAAAGATTTTCAAGGGGCGATTGAACAATATAACCAGGCGATCGACAATTATCCCCAATATGCCGAAGCTTACACCAATCGTGCCATAGCAAAAGCTCAACTTGGCGATGAGTCTGGAGCAATTGCTGACTTAGAACAAGCGGCTACTTTATTCCGGCAACAAGGAAATACTCAAGCCTACCAGCAAATTCAACAGGTCCTCCAGCAAGCACAGTAAAGCAACCCGTCGATCGCTCTCTTTTTGGCTCTATTACAGCAGCGCAGTTGAAAGTTATTTCTTTGTCCCAAAATATCCGCAAAGCCACCCTAGCCCAAACCCAGGCCGATCGCTTATCATTTACTTACCGCTATCTCAAGCGGTAAGTCCAATCCAATCAATTGAACATTTAGTCTAAACCGGGAAAACACTAAAATGTTTAGACAACTCTTAACTCTCTGTTTAGTTTCTTCAATCTCGGCAATTTCCACCGCTGCAATGGCGACTCCCCTAATGCCGATACCCGATACCAACGGCGATTACTATTCCGTGCGTGAAGCTCGCAGATGGACTGTAGTCGATCGAGATCCCAATGGACTGAATTGCCGCAGTGGGCCGGGCACCAATTATTCGGTAGTAGTCGTACAACCACAAGGTCAAACTCTTTATCTGGCCAGCGAACATTTTGGGGGTGGACCACCTTATATTAATTTAGATGAACGAGATTTGCCTTGGCTAAAAGTTGATGGCGGATACGAGTCTTATTGCTTTGTTCGAGCCAATTCTTGGTTTATTCAACCTATCCAAGAACGGTATTAAACCGATGCCCGATCGCCCCTCATACCTCAATCAATCCCAAGGCCGATCGCCTTTCACCCTTTCTCAACCAAACATACAATTAATATTACTTAAAACCCACAAATCGAACTTAGACTAACTCTAAGTTAAATCTATAAAAATGATAAAAAATTCATTTAAAATTATTGTATTTTGTGGTGTCGCTGTTCTGTTAACTGGCGTTGCAGCCGTTGGACATCCTCAACTGCTGGGTAAGGAGGTTTTCAAAAAAAATGCAGATATCTTTGATAGAAAACATCAAAAATTCTGCTGTAGAGAAGTGGGTGAATTCATCCTAAAGTAGCCCTCACCCTAAATCCCTCTTCCCGTTATCCCCCAACCCCTTCTCCCAACCCTTCGACTTAGCTCAGGGGGAGAAGGGGCGGGGGGGATGAGGGCCCTGACTGCAAGGGAATGTTTACGATTCGGGCAATTGATATTGACTGACAATCTGCTTGGCAAATTCGGGAACGTGAGCGTCTAATTTTTCGGGATAGTTCCGTTTGACATACAGATAGTTGCGAGTGAAGTGGGAATCAATGGAGAAGCGCGCATACTCCAACCCCTTCGGACCAATTCTTTCGATCGCCACTCCCATCAGTTTCGCGGCCCACATCGGCAGGGTCACCCCTTTTTCATAGGCAGGAATACTTTGCTGAACCGCAGCATGGCGATCGCCTCGGGACATCACCGGCTGAGTTTCCAACTGTTCGGTGACCAAATCGAGCATTTCTTGTCCCGTTTGATTGCGAACCACAATCCACTGCCAACCATAGGGTGCACCCATATACCCCACCACTAAATCTGCCAGGGAGTTGACATAATCAAAGCAACTCAAACAAGAGGGTGCAAAGACATCTTTGAGTTCTTTCGTATTCAGGCCAAAAAATGGCACTTTCTCGATAGAACCGTCCTCATGTTTAAAATGAATCCGAAAATCCTGCATGAACTCGTAATGCACCACCGTCTCTGGGGATTTGCTGGTGGTTTCTAAAAATTTCTGTAATCCTTCCCGGGACACATTATCCACGCAGGGGGTCCCTAAAACATACAGTTTTTCTAACCCCAGTTCCTTTTGGACGGAACGCAACGCCTGGATCTGACAACCGACTCCAATCACGAGTAAGCGTTTCATCCCGGACTGTTCCACTTGTTCCAGGACCGACAGATTGGGGGAGAGGGTGGGTTTATTGACTTTGGCGGCGAGGACTTCTTCTTTGGTGCGTGCCAGGATTGGCATGGGTCCGAATCGGTCTTCGGGGGTATTTTGAACGCAGACGACCCCTTCAACGAGGCCGCGATCGAGCATTTCACAGGCGATCGTGCTGACGATTCCGGTCCATTGTGCACCGGGGATGGGTTCCTGCTTTCGTGCTGCCATCATTTGTTGATGGACGCCAAAATAAACTTCATCGGGGTTCTCTAGGTTGCGGCTGACTCCGTGGGCGCTTTCTTCCAGGGTGGCGATTTGTTGGTTGAGAAAGGCGCAGGCTTCTTTGACGTAATGGATGTAATAAGTATCGCAAAGGCCACACTCGCTGCACAATTCTTTCGCGGGAGGACGGCTACCGGGTTTGAGCGCTTTGGATTTCTGGTGCTTGGGGGAGGGCTGTACTGCGGTCATGGAAGGCTCTATCTATCAGAGAGAGGACTTTTAAACACAATACCGTAAAGCTTGGAGCAATGGTAGCTGGAAGTGGGGCGAGTCTGGTTAATTTTCCGCAGGAGTATCGAGGATGTTCTGGGGGATTTTGGGACCGACCGTGCTTCCTTGGGTTTTCTGCAATCTTTTAATCCGGGGTTTTGGGATGGGGGAATCGGTGGATTTAACAGGCGGTTTTTGAAAGGAAGAATTGCCGGTTTAACCCGGATGATGCGATCGCACCAAACCCAGCCATTTCAGGTTGGTAAACCGCAATTCTTGGAGATTTGAGTTGATTTTTGTAGCCTTTCTTACCGTATTTCTTCGGATTAATGGGTTCAACCCTGACAATCCTGGGGTGAAGTAGGGGGAAGGGTGGGGCTAGGGATAGCCTGCGTGTTTTTCAATTTTTAACCGGGAGAATTGGCAAGAATATAAAAGAATCATTAAATTTAGAGGAGTTGAAGCAAAACTATTAGATTATTAGATTGAATGTTGAAGAATCAGTTAACGGATGGGGATAAGAATCGGTTATGGAGTTTTTAAAGCAAATTCTTGCCTTTGAACCGGACATTTTCTACGGGTATGCATACCTAGGGAATTTAAACGGAATCAAACTCCATGTTATAGATGAGGCTTTGGCAAGCCCAGCTATGCTACCGGCCCTCGCCGTTGCTGAATGCTTACTTTTTTTACTTTTTCTCTATTTAATTCGCACCGATCGCCATCGTCTCGACCTCCAGTTACCGAAAAAGGAAACTCCTCGGTTTCGGGAAATTTTCAACTCCAGCTTTCAGTTTATGGCGGTGTTAAATCCCGAAGGAATAATTTTAGAGGTCAATCAAACTGCCCTAGAGTGGGGGGAGTTGGAATTAAAGCAGGTCGTCGGGGTCCCCTTTTGGCAAACCCCCTGGTGGAGTGGGAATCAGCCGAGTCAAGACCGACTGATTGAGGCGATCGCCGCTGCGGCATCGGGAAAATCCCTGCGGTATGAAACGGAAATCGGCGGGTCCGGTTGTCCCTTGCGAACCCTGGATTTTTCCATTCGACCGATGTTGGGCCAAGGGGGCCTCGTCACCCAATTGATTGCCGAAGGTCGAGATATCACCGAGCGAAAAGGATATGAGTCGCAACTGCTGAGGATTCGCAAAGCGGTAGATAGTGCCGGAGATGCGATCGCCATCTCCGATTTAACGAGAAATCGCATTTATCAAAATTCCGCCTGCACTCAGCTATTCGGCTATACCCTGGACGAAATGAATGCTGCCGGAGGTCCCTGGATGCTGTATCAAGACCCTGCGGTGAGTCGCCAAGTCTTTGAGACGGTTTCCTCTGGCAGTTCCTGGCAGGGAGAAGTCGAAATGAAGTCGAAAGCGGGTGACTGTTTACAGATTGCAGTCCGCGCCGATGCGATCGTGGACGAACGCAATCAAATCATCGGATTTATTGGCATTTATACCGATATCACAGCACGCCGACAGTTAGAATCGGAACTTCATCACCAAGAAACTGATTATCGTCAGTTAATGGAACAAGCCTCGGAAGGCATTTTTATTATCGATGAACGGGGAAATTACCTCAATGTTAATCCCCGCGCCTGCGAGATGTTAGGCTATTCCCGAGAAGAACTTTTACAACTTAATTTTAAGGCGATCGCCTGTCAACCTGAAATCGAGATATTTTCTAGTCCATTGGATGGACTCATGTTGGGAGAAACTCGCCGAAGTGAACATTGGTTGCGGCGAAAAAATAATACTTTGCTGCCGGTGGAATTGAGTGCTAAAATGCTTCCCGATGGCCGAATGCAAGCGATTGTTCTTGACATCACCGATCGCAAGCGCTCTGAAGCGGCTTTGCGAAAATATCAAGAACAATTAGAGAATTTAGTGGCCCAACGCACCGCCGAACTCACCCGCGCTAACCGCCAACTGCAAAGTGAGATTGTGGCAAGGCAAAAGGCGCAAGCGGAATTGGAACAATTTTTTAAAGTGTCTGCGGATTTAATGGCGATCGCCTCTTTTGAGGGATATTTTAAGCGAGTTAATCCGGCCATTACTGAGATTTTGGGGTACAGTCCAGAGGAGTTTTCCCGTCAGTTTTCCCTAGATTGGGTTCATCCGGAGGATCGGGAACTCTCCGAGGAAAAAACCAAGCAAATGCTGGCATCAAAAGAGGCGATCGCTTTTGAAAATCGCTATCGGACTGGGGATGGGTCTTATAAATGGATTTCTTGGTCCGCCGTTCCGGTTCCTGAAGAACAATCTATCTATTGTGTCGGACGGGATATTAGCGATCGCAAGTCGGTGGAAGATGCACTCCACCAAGAAACTCGCCGAGTTACCGAACTTCAGAATCGCTTTCAACGGTTAGCGGATAATTTACCGGGGGTAATTTATCAATATCTCATTACCACCGATGGCACAATTTCTTTTCCCTATATTAGTTCCGGTTGCCGGGATATTTTAGAATTAGAGCCAGAAGAAATCGAACAAAATGCCCAGTTAATGTGTTCGTTGATTCATCCCGAGGATTCGCAAATTTTTACCGAATCCATTGCGCGATCGGCCCAAACTTTACAACCCTGGAAGCGCAAATTTCGAGTGATTACCCCCACTGGAAAAATTAAATGGCTGCAAGGGGAATCGCGTCCCGAACCCCAGCCAAATGGAGATATTCTTTGGGATGGCGTTGCCATCGATATTACGGACCTCAAACAGCTTGAGCAAGAATTGTTACAGAGTGAAGAACGGTTTAGAACGTCTGTTGAGAATATGCTCGACTGTTTTGGGATTTATTCCGCTTGCCGAGATGAAAGGGGTGAAATCGTTGATTTTCATCGAGAATATGTCAATGCTTCAGCGCGGCATCAGTGCAATTGTGACTCTCATTCCTTAGAAGAGGACTGTTCCTTTTGTCAAGTGATTCCAGACCGAAGGACCAGTATTTTGTTTAGTAAATATGCTAAAGTAGTCCAAACGGGAGAACCGTTAAAGGAAGAATTAATTCTCTATGAAACTGAGGAGAATCTGGACCTCAACGGGATGAAAAATCGTCCGCCTGTCCGGGAAGCTTTTGATATCCGTGCGACGAAACTGGGGGATGGATTTGCCGTGGTGTGGCGTGACATTAGCGATCGCAAGCAAATGGAAACGGCGATCGAACGGGAACGGCAGCAGTTACAACAGATTGTGAATTGTGCACCCGTGGCGATCGCGATGTTTGACACCCAAATGTGCTATCTTGCCCATTCTAGCCAATGGTTAACCTATCATGGATTGGACTCTTTTGGGCGATCGCAACACCTGGACAGCAACAACGGCACTCAACCCTCCTTAATCGGTCGGAATTACTATCAAGTCTCATCGGATATTCCCGAACGCTGGCGACAAGCTCACCAACGGGCTTTACAAGGCGAAATTGTTTCCGTTACTGAAGACCTTTGGCAGAAATTAGATGGGTCTTCTACCTACATTCGTTGGACCATTTCTCCCTGGTATTTAGCCGAAGGTGAAATCGGGGGAATTGCCATTGCGATCGATTGCATTGATGAATTGGTAAAAGCCCGGGAAGCAGCCTTAGAATCTGCGCGGTTTAAATCTCAATTCCTCGCCAATATGAGTCATGAAATTCGCACTCCGATGAATGGCGTATTAGGCATGGCTGGTTTACTGTTAGAAACCCCACTGAGTACCCAACAATACGATTATGCCAAAACAATTCGGGCCAGCGCGCAACATCTCCTGAGCATTATTAATGATATTCTCGACTTCTCAAAGCTAGAAGCCGGAGAAATGCACTTAGAACAATTCGACTTTAATCTCTACGAAAGCGTCGAACAAGTTCTGGATTTATTAGGCGCACAAGCCGAAGCCAAAGGATTAGATTTAAGTTTTTTGTTTGACCCCAACTTATCCCGAAATTTGCAGGGTGATCCAGTTAGACTGGGCCAAATTTTACTGAATCTAGTCGGGAATGCGATTAAATTTACAGAAGTGGGAGAAATTATTATCCAAGCCTCGGCAATTGCCGAAACAGAAGAAACCGCTTCCATTCGCATGAGTGTCAAAGATACGGGGATTGGCATTTCTCCCGAAGGGCAAAATAAACTCTTTCAATCCTTTTCCCAAGTCGATGCTTCAACCAAGCGGCAGTATGGAGGAACCGGCTTAGGCTTGGCAATTTGCAAGCAGCTAGTAGAAATGATGGGAGGACAAATTGGAGTGGACAGTAACATCGGTGAAGGTTCCACTTTTTGGTTTACCGCTGAGTTTAAAAAACAACTCCATTTCACTCCGATAGAGGTTAGTCCTCGCTGTAAACTTCCCAGTTTACGGCTGTTAGTGGTTGATGATAATCCTCGAATTCGTCAGTCTGTTCGGGAGTTAACCCAAGCCTGGGGAATGCATACGGATGATGCCGCCAATGCCACCGAAGCCTGGAATGCGTTACAACAAACCGTGACCCTCAATCAACCCTATGATGTCCTGTTACTGGATTTACAACTTCCCTCAAAAGAGGGATTACAGCTATTAGAAAATCTCCATTACAATCGCGATCAATTTGAATCTCACCTGTTTCCCGAAACTCAGGTGATTTTAATGACCAATCAAAGTCAACGAGACATTGCTGAATCCCTGTTATCGAGAGGCGTAGCCAGTTATTTCTTCAAACCCGTCCGGGCTTCGCGATTGTTTGATACCCTGATTAATGTGGTGAATGGTCCATCCTCTACTGCTTCTCCTCTGGGAACCCTGCACGCGCCAATTCCCCCAGCTTATGCGATTAATATTTTAGTAGCGGAAGATAACCTGATTAACCAAACGGTGATTTTAAGTCAGTTAGAAATGTTAGGGTATCAACCGGATTGTGTCACCAATGGCATAGAAGCATTGGAATCTATTACTAAAAAAACCTACGATTTGGTTTTGATGGATTGTCAAATGCCGGTGATGGATGGGTATGCGGCTACAAAAGAGTTGCGCCGTCGGGAGGAAGCACAACGACATACCATCGTGATTGCACTCACTGCCAATGCCATGCGAGGCGATCGCCAAAAATGCCTCGATGCTGGGATGGATGATTATCTGAGTAAACCCATCGAACGCGAAGATTTAGCCGCCGCCATCCGCCGGTGGATTCATAAAAAACCGGGACTGGATAACTGTTTACAAGTCCCCTCTCCGGTCAAAATTCCTCGCCTTCAACCCACCGCAATTCCCTCTAGCCTTCTGACCCTGAGTATCTCATCCCCCTTACCCCTTGCTGTTCCGGAATGCCCGGTCAATATGGACCGCTTGCTGAAAGTAACCCGAGGAAATTTATCTTTACAACAGCGACTTTTACAGGTCTTTATCGATAAAATACCCGAGGATATTGAGGCAATTACTCAGGCATTATCCAACCAAGATTTAGCCCGGGTTGAACAGTTCGCTCATCGGATTAAAAGTGCCGCTAGTAATGTCGGGGTGTCTTCTATGTCTGCGATCGCCGCTCAACTGGAAAGTTTAGCCCGTCAACAAACCTTGGAAGGTACGGCTGAACTAGCGAGTCAGTTGCCGACGATTTTAGAACAAGTTCGAGGATTTTTTGACGAACACTTTTTCCAGAAAACATCGGTTTAAAATCATCCGCTAAGGGAGCATCTCAATTTGGCTCATAGACCTAACCCCCGGTGCCCCCTTCCCTCAGAGGTCAGGGGGAGCAAGACTTGTAAATTCCCCTTTGAGGCCAAATTGAGATGCTTCCTCCGCTAATCCATTCGTCGGTGGAAGTTCAGAGAACAAAGCTCGCGTAGGCGGGCTCATTTATGCTTTCAGGACTTACCCAATCTTTAAAATTAACCCCTAAATGTAGAGGCGATTCGCGAATCGCCTCTACATTTAGGGTAGGTTCTCAAAATCTGCGTAAGTCCTGGCTTTTTGTCGAGCACCAGCAGATGACTTTGTAAAAGCTACAATAAAGAAAACCTTCCCCCGTAAACCCACAGCAGGAGATGAGACTATGGCATTAGGCGATCGCATTAATCGGCTGATTCGTTCTAACATCACCGATTGGAAACATCAACGCAAAGACTACCAACGGGAACTCGAACAAACCTTGAAAGAATTCAAGCAAAGTGTTCAGAATGCCATATCGAGTCAAGAAGTCCTCTGGCGCGACTATCAGAATGCACAACAGCAAGCCAATGAATTAGTCGAATCCGCTAAACTCGCCTTACAACAGCAAAATGAACCCCTCGCCCGAGAACTCTTAACCCGCAAACAAAGCTACAGTAAACAGGCAGAAGAACTCAAACAACAACTGGATGAATTAATTCCCACCGTGACTCTCCTCGAACAACAACTCGCTGCCTTAGAATCCGAACGAGATCTGTTTAAAGCAAATCTGGCTTCTGCTAACCTAGAACAAGATTTAGAAGCCATGCCGGACCTAGATTTTGCAGAAATTGATGCCGAATTAGACCTGTTGCGATCGCGCCTAAATCGCCTCTAGGACAGTTTTTAGCATGACTCTCCCCTGGAAATCACAAATCCCTGCAAAATTTCCTCCGTCACTGGGTTAAAAACCGTTTATAATTTGAAGTCTCTAAAAACCCGCACCCTCAAGGGTGGGGCTACAGGGACGAAGCCTGCCTGCGCAGGCTGAAGAATAAAATAGGTCTTTTACAACCGGATTTGGTATCAGTAAAAAACAAATTAGAACCGCAAAGTTCCATCGCGATTTCCATAGAATACGACTGCCTTCTGCAATCTCAACCCTCAACTGTCAATGTCTAATCCGCGCCAAATTGCCTTTTTAGCCCTCCGCGATGTCCATCGTCGGGGTGTTTTTGCCGATATTGCCTTGGATAAATGGCTGCAAAAAGCCAAACAGGGAGAAGATTCTGCCCTGATTCCTAGCGATCGCAGATTAGCCACGGAATTAGTCTATGGTTGTGTACGCAGAATGCGAACCCTCGATGCGATCATCGACCAACTGGCTAAGAAGAAATCCGCCAATCAACCCGATGACCTCCGCATCATTCTCCATCTGGGATTATATCAACTGCGGTATCTTTCCACCATTCCCGCCTCTGCTGCTGTCAATACCACAGTGGAATTAACCAAAGACAATAAATTTAAAGGACTTGCCGGGTTTGTGAATGGCTTATTGCGCCAATATATTCGATTAGCCGAAGCGGAAAATACCGACCCTTTAGTGCTTCCCGATGATGAGATATCCCGATTAGGACTATTGCATAGTTTCCCCGATTGGATAGTTGCCAATTGGTGCGATCGCCTGGGAGTTGCCGAAACCGAAAAACTCTGTACCTGGTTCAACCAATCCCCCACCCTAGATTTACGCATCAATCCCTTAAAAACCACTTTAGAAGAAGTCGAAACCGCCTTCCAATCCGCCGGAGTTCAAGTTGAAAAATTGCCCTATTTACCCCAAGCATTGCGCTTATGTAGTGGTGCCGGGGCCATTGAAAACTTACCGGGATATCAGGCAGGATGGTGGACAATTCAGGACAGTAGCGCTCAATTAGTTGGGTCCTTACTGGAAGCGAAACCGGGACAAGTGGCGATCGATGCCTGTGCCGCGCCGGGAGGAAAAACCACCCATCTTGCAGAGATGATGGGAGATACGGGCACCATTTGGGCTTGTGATAAAGCCCCTTCCCGACTCAAAAAAGTCAAAGAAAATGCCGATCGCCTCCAACTGCACTCCATTCAAACCTTAAGTGGAGACAGCCGCCATTTCACCCAATTTCATCAAACCGCTGACTGGGTACTCTTAGACGCCCCTTGTTCGGGACTGGGCACCCTCCATCGTCGCGCCGATGCCCGTTGGCGTCAAACCCCAGAAAATATCCAGGAATTGTCCCAACTCCAGGGGGAATTGCTTACTGAAACTGCAAACTGGGTAAAACCTGGGGGTCATCTCGTCTATGCCACCTGTACGATTCATCCGAAAGAAAATGAAGAGGTGATTCAAGGATTCCTGGGAAGTCATGCCGATTGGGAGATAGACCCTCCCACCACTGACTCCCCTGCGGCACACTTCGCCCAACCCGAAGGCTGGCTCACGGTTTGGCCCCATCATCATGATATGGATGGATTTTTCATGGTGAGACTGAGGAAACAGCAGACAGAGTAATGCCAGGGCGATCGCAGATAGATCGCCCTGACTCAAATTTTATTATGGGGGTATTGACTTAAGTTTTACTTATCAACCTTGGGGACCACATCGGGACGATCTTTATCTTCCCAACCGGGGGGACGCTTCGAGTTATACCAGGCGACGGAACCCAGGGTCACTGCCGCAATAAAGCCTACGACGTAGACTAAGGTAAAACTTACAGGAAAATTGTTAGCACTCGCCCCTGCAGCAGCAGAGACTTCCATCAATATATTCATAAGCGTTTTTCACGAACTACATTCCCAGCTTACGGCAATAGGGAACCTCCTGTCTCTCTCTAAAGAGGAATATTGGGGGAGATTCAATGATTAGAAAAACTTATGCTTTGGGGGTGGCGATGAAGGGAGGTTGCTGGGGGATGGAGGGGCGATCGGGCTTCCTCGTTAATCTCTCCCGATTCAGTATTACTCAAATAAAAAGGGTCTAACCGATGATCTCAAGCGTTCTAACTCAGGGTGGTTGTGTCTGAGCAGTTCATGGTTCCAAAATGTTTGCTGATTGTCAGCACAATCTTGCGCTAAGGCTTTTCCGATTTCTTCAAACGTCTTTGTCCTTTTGAGCTCCCGTCTTAAATCCTCGGGGTTACGCATGACCCCCAAAACGAATATCCGACTTTGTAAGGCGTCTGGAATTCGTGCCTTGACCTTAGTCAAGCGTTTTTTATGATTATCGAAATCAATCAGCAAAACCAGCATTCTGTGAGGAATGTTTTGCATTTCGGGACCGTGAACAGTATTTACATCATTCAGAACGTCTTCCCATCCGCCCGATGGGGGGAGAAGTTGAATTGCTGTAGCATTCACGCTATAATGGTTAATAAATCCATTGGCAATTTGGCGGTCTGCATCATCTTCTGGCAAGACTAAAACATGGGGTTTACTTTTATTGGGACTCATAAATCTACATCATCCCGAATTAAAGCCCCCACTAAATCCCCGTGAATTGAAACCTCCTCAAGGGGTCTGACTAGAGTGGGTTCTAAATGACTTTTTCGATGAATCATCCAGGTATTTTCATTAGAAAACTTGAGGATACCTTCGGTATTATGGGAGGTCACTAATAGCTGACCTCCATTTTGAAATGACCTCCTGAGTGAGGTGACAAAATGTCCAACTTCGGACAAAGACAAATAGTTGTCTGGCTCATCCCAAAAGCAAAATAGTGGTCCATAAGATTGATTGGCGGCAACCAAAACAGCCCCCAAAAAAAAGCATTTTTCTCCATCGGATAACTCGCTAAAATAAACGCTTAAATTAGCATTCTTTTCTTCAAAGCGAACTATCATGCTTTTGAAGTCTTTACCCATTAATTCATTCCGAACATCTTTAAAGTCTGGAATTACGTTTCGCAGATATTTGTCTACCTGGGTATAGGCAGCCGGATAGCGACTCAGCAACCCAGAAAACCACTCCCCAAAATTTGAACCATCCCGTTTAGGCTCCAAGGTTTCACCGTGCGAATCGCCGTTCATGAAACTGGGGATTGGCGCTAAAATAATCATCCGGGTCAGCCCGGTTTTGAAAATATGTAGGGGGTCAGTCTGAGATTGCTCTTGAATGAGAGGGAGGGCAACCAGATGCCAATCCATTAGAAACTCCGCAGAGCGGTTTTGTGAGCTTTTTAAAAGCGTAATTTGAGCTTCTTTTCGAGTGTAGATTGCCGTTCCGTTCACGAATAATTCTTCTTCAGCAACTCTCATTTCTTTAAAATTTTCTGGCAATTCAAAGGCTAGACTATACTTGTAAAGTTTCTCTTGCAAAAACAATTCGATTTCAAAGCGAATCGGAATATTAGACCGTCCCTGAGAGAAATCCTTTTCTTGGACCAGTTGGCTAACTTTATTTATTCCTCTACCAATGCTTTGAAAAACTTCCAAGGCCCTAGCGATCGTTGATTTACCTGAACCATTTTTTCCAATTAAAAGCGCTGATGAAATTCCTTTGGTAGTGAATTCAAAGTTTTCTAGACATCTAAAATTATTAACATAGATTCGGTGCAGCATTCAATACTCCTTCTCTTCTTTGAAAAATAAACACTCCAAGGATGATTATAACTCATCCTTGGGGTGTTCATCAATTTTCATCTGCCTAATTAGTAATATCCTTCAGAATAATCCCCCGCATTGGCAGAACCGGATTGAGCATTATCTGGGGTGGTATCTCCATAGAAAATACTATTGGGAGTTACCGGCTTGGTTTTGATAAACTCTTGGCGTCCATCTAAGCGTTCTGGGATTTCAGGAAATTCCTCAACGGGCATTTCTTCCACTGCTTTTTCCATGAACTGACGCCAGGTGAAAGCGGCGGTGCTGCTGCTTCCCCAGGTGGGATAACTATCATCATTCCCCAACCAAACGCCAGTGACTAATTGAGGAATATAGCCAATAAACCAAAGGTCTCTTGCTTCGTCCGAGGTGCCAGTTTTTCCCGCAACGGGACGGTTTCCTAACTGCGCCGCTGATCCGGTGCCATATTGGACGACGGGTTCTAGCATCCAAGTCACGATCGCAGAGGTTTCTTTATCCAAGGCTTGTTTGGGTTGGGATTTCCCTTGGTAAATGGTATCCCCTCGGCGATCGATAATCCGAGTGATGCCGTGGGGTTCGTGATATTTTCCTTCAGCGGCGATCGTGCCATAGGCGCTAGTGAGTTCCAGTAAATTCACTTCAGATCCGCCCAAGGCTAAAGAATAAATTGGCTCAAGTTTTGACTTGATGCCCATGTTTTTCGCGAGTTCGATGGTGGGTTCAAAGCCAATATCAATTAACACTTTGACCGCGACAACATTAATAGAATTGGTTAAGGCATCAGAGATCGAAACCCAACCCCGATATTTGCCGCCATAGTTGCGGGGTTTGTAGCCATCCACTCTAAAGTTGGCATCTTCATAGCCATCATAGGGAGACCAACCGGCTGCGATCGCAGCGGCATAGACAAACCCTTTAAAAGTCGAACCCGGTTGACGTTGTGCCTGAGTGACGCGATTAAATTCGCTTTCCTGAAACGATCGCCCTCCCACCATCACTTTAATTTCCCCAGTATCCGGGGCGATCGCCACCAATGCCGCTTGATCAAATCCCTGGGCAGGTCCATCCAACTCTGCCGCCTCTTTGACCACCTTTTCGGCAATTTTCTGCCATTCCAAATCAATGGTCGTTTCCACAGTCAAACCACCCATTTCTAGGGCTTCTTTTGACACCAGTTTCGGCAATTCCTTCTGAATATACGACGTAAAGTAAGGGGCCTCAACTTTCAGCCGTTTCGGAGCACTCGCTTGCACCTCCAGAGTTTGTTCTCTCGCCGTAGTCGCCTCTTCTGGGGTAATATATCCCAATTCCGTCATCCGTTGCAGCACGATATTGCGGCGGATTCGGGCATTCTCTGGATTCACCAAAGGCGAATAAACCGAAGGCGCGGGTGGCAATCCAGCAATCATTGCCATTTCGCTGAGGGTGAGTTCATCCACAGACTTACTAAAATAAACCCAAGCCGCATCCGCAATCCCATAAGCACCGGACCCGAGATAAACATAATTGAGATAACGTTCGAGGATTTGCTGTTTCCTCATATTTTTCTCAATTTTTCGGGCTAAAAACGCTTCTCGAATTTTCCGTCCCGCTGTTTGTTCCTGAGTCAGAAACACCATCCGGGCGAGTTGTTGAGTAATGGTACTACCCCCTTCAACCACCTCTCTAGCGAGGATATTCGCCACAGTTGCCCGCAGCACCCCTTGATAGTCCAACCCCCCATGTTGATAAAATCGGCTGTCTTCAGAAGCGATGAAGGCTTCAACCAGGGGTTCAGGGATATCCTGCATTCTCAGCTTGTCGCGGGTTGCGGGTCCGATTTGCTGCAAAATCGTGCCATCTTCAGTGGTAATCGTTAATGTCCCATCCCGGACAAAAGTAAAGACTTCTGAGACATCGGGCAAACTGCGATCGATTCGCCACCACACCCAGGTGAGGGTTCCAGCACTACTACTGACGACTACAACACCCAAACCCACCCAAAAGATGCGACGACGATAGAGGGGTTTTCCGCCCGGGTTAAACCAGAGGCGTTTGAGGGTGGAGAGAATATTTTTACCCGGTTTACGCGGTTTGGAGGGTTTACCAGGATCCGAGGGATTTTCCTCTGGGGCGATCGCCTGGGGTTCCAGGGGTTTACCCTGCTCTCCTGGGGCTAAACTGAGGGGAGTCCCAGGAAGAACAGTGGGATGTGAACGGTCAACCCCGGGGCGATCGCCGCCAGTTTCCGGGGGTAAATCCCTTGATTTTCGCGGTTTTGTCCCTGTTGCACTCCCGAATTTCTTGGAGATATTTTTGAGCTTGGAAATAAATTTAGCCACGTCAACTCCTCTCACCGCCATCTACCGCCAGTATTGGGTTTTATTTTAGAGCTTGGGTTCAGTAATTGGCACTAAAATACACCCAGGTTATTTTGTGAGCCGGAACCTAGGAGTTCCGGCAGCTTTCTAGGACTAGGATTTAATGATATCCATCCCTAAATAATATTGGCATGACCGATCGCCAGGGCCGTCACCAACATTCCCAACACCAGAAACGGCTGGGCGGATGCCTGATATTTGACATCATTTTCCAAAGGATTCCGCAGAAAATACATATCCTGGAAGGTAATTTGCGGAATCACCAGCAAAATCAGGATCGCCGCATACAGGTTTTGGTGAATCGAAACTAGGTATCCGGCGATTCCCAATTGGAAGATATCAATCATCAGGACGCAGATCCAAGCGGCAGTCCCGACCCCAAACATCACAGGTAAGGATTGCAACCCGAGTTGTTTATCCCCTTCCACGCTTTTAAAGTCATTGACGATCGCAATTCCCAATCCCGCCATACTGTAAATCAGGGTAATCACCATGATTTTGGGACCAATTTCCCCAAATAGGGCTTGTCCCGCCCACCAAGGCAGGGCAATATAACTGGCACCCAGGGCATAGTTTCCCAACCAGCCATTTTTCTTCAGTTTCAACGGGGGGGCCGAATAAATATAGGAGACGAAGGAACCCCCGACTGCCAAGGCAGTAATCGTGGGAAAATCATGACCCGCCCAGACATCCAGGGCGTAGGCGACGCCAATCCCAGCGAGTAACAACACCCAAATTTGGCTAATCACTTGCGGGACGGCGATCGCCCCAGAGGGAATGGGGCGATAGGGTTCATTAATCGCATCTAAGTCGCGATCGTAGAAATCATTAATGGTTTGAGTGTAGCCTGCCAGTAAAGGGCCAGACATCAACATACAAGCGGCTGCGATTAAAATATGCTCTAACTTCCATTCGTAGTTACCGGAAGCAGCGGCCCCACACACCACACCCCAGATCAAGGGAATCCAGGTGATTGGTTTCATCAATTGCAGGCGAATCTTCCAAATGGATTTTTCCTGGACATCTGCCCCTTTCATCCCCAACATCTGCCGAGTTCTAGCATTGCGGTTGGATGACTCAGGGGAAGCACTGGGGATGGGTGTTGCTGCATCTACAGTTTCCGGGGGTGGAACGCGATCGGGAGAGTTGGACAGATTGGACTCAGATGTAGGGGGGTTAGACATATCAGACTTGGGAGAGTTTCGGTTCGTTAAGTAATTAGTCTAATTGATTATGGGATAACGACTCCCTAGCAGCAAGGCGATCGCTTGAACCCCTCTGCATTTTTCAACTCATCAAACCCGACAATCTCAACCCCATAACGAAATCGCCCGTCAGATGCCTCCAGTCCAACCGGAACCCATCCAACGGGCGATCGCACCGTTTAAAACAAATTAAACCCCGTCAAAACGAAATAACTAAGAATTGCTGCTGAAACTTCGCCCCTTTAACCGCTTTCCCCTTTAACTCCGGAGGCAAGAAAATATTACGCCGTTGGTCCCCCGCTTCAATCGTCACCTCCGGACCATATTGCGTCAGCTTGACTTGTTTTTTGTCAAACCCGGGCAAAAATAGCTTCACTTGACTATTCACCCGGTCCACTTCAATCGGTTGGGGGACGCCTTCTGGTTTCTTGAAGTCTGGCAACGCATCCATCAGAGGTTCCCAGTCGTTCCCCTCCATCTGAGGAATGACAGTCACCGGCAGGGGTGCAAATTGTTCCGCCACTTCATCGGTGACTGGGGTTAAATTACAAATCAATCCGCCAATGGTGAGTCCCGCTTGTTGAGCACTCCCCCAGAGATATCGACTGGTTTCCACCGCAAGGCGATCGCCCGTTGTCACCAAATAAGCAATTACCCGATTGGGGTCACCCACGGATTGTTTCCCCTTTTCCAATAAATCCGTCGCTTGTTCTGCCGGTTTACCCCCAACATTATCCAGGGACCAGCCGCTATTAAACACCGTACTGGTAACAGGTTGGACAAAGGGTGACAGGGCTTTCCCCAGTTCCGATTCCGCCAACACCCCGCGAAATCGCCGAATATACCAGCTTAAAATCTCGGGGATTCCCAGCATCCGCAGGGTATCCTTATCCCCTCTGCCGTCGTAAACGATTACATCATATTGATTGCTGGCATCATACTCACGCAGGGCATTCAGTGCCAGGGCGCTATCCATCCCCGGCAACACCCCCAATTCTTCGCCATAAACTTCTTTAAAAAACGGAGTCCGCAGATATTCCGCTTCCAAATCTTTGACTTGCTGCCAACTCCGTTGCAGGAGTACCGCTGATTCCAACTGTACTGCTTTGAGGTTAGCGCCGATTTCTATGGGATCGCAGGTGACGGTCGCACCGACGAGTAAACTAAAAGCGGGACTGCTATCCTGGCCGACGAGCAATACGCGCTTACCTTGAGATGCAAATCTCTTGGCAGCAGCGATCGCCACGGTCGTTCTTCCAGTCCCACCTTTTCCTAAAAAGGTCAAAATTAAGGCCATTTGTTTCTGTTTTGAGCCACTCGAACCTTTCTTATGTTAATGGTCGATCGCGGGAGTGACAGGTTGGTTTCCCCACTGTTCCCACCGCGATCGCCCCCCTTACAGGGCTTGGACTTCATCCTCAAAGAACCAGGTGGTGATTCCGCTGTCCAACTGAACCACCACTCCAACACCGCTGCCATCCGTCATTTTAAAATCTTTGATTGTGCCAACGGGATTGGCTTTAATTTTGGCGACGGTATCAGCCGACAATCTTTCTTTGAGGCGGGTAACTTTGACCTTTTGACCGATTTTCATTTGAAATCCTGTGGGTTTCCTCTGATTGAACCATTCCACAGTTTATCAGTGCTTGTCCCTGATTATGAAGCCTTTGGACAAAGGTTGAGGGAAGAATTTTGGGTGCATCTGATGTTTCGACAATCTGCCCTCATCCCCCGGTGCCCCTTCTCCCAAAAAGGGAGAAGGGGAGCCAGATTCAAAGTCCCTCTCCCACAAGGGGAGAGGGATTTAGGGTGAGGGGATGCTCCCGGAATTTTCTGCCTTGTTCCATTGCTCCTGCGGTCTTCTCTAGTCCCCTAACCGAACTCATCATGCTTGCCAAACGAATCTTACCCTGTTTAGATGTCAAAGCCGGTCGTGTTGTCAAGGGAATCAACTTTGTCAACCTCAAGGATGCCGGAGACCCTGTAGAACTGGCTCAGGTTTACAATGAAGCCGGTGCCGATGAGTTGGTATTTCTGGATATCACCGCCACTCATGAGGACCGGGATATTATTTTTGACGTAGTTTACCGCACTGCCGAACAGGTTTTTATCCCCCTGACCGTCGGGGGCGGGATCCAATCCTTAGAAACAATTAAAAAATTGTTAAGAGCCGGGGCCGATAAAATCAGCATTAACTCGGCAGCGGTGCGAAACCCGGATTTTATTAATGAAGCCAGCGATCGCTTTGGGAATCAATGTATTGTGGTGGCGATCGATGCCCGTCGCCGCACGGATCCAGAAAATCCCGGTTGGGATGTGTATGTGCGTGGGGGTCGTGAAAATACCGGCATCGATGCGATCGCCTGGGCGAAAGAAGTCGAACAACGCGGATGCGGAGAGTTACTCGTCACCAGCATGGATGCCGACGGCACTCAAGCGGGTTATGACTTAGAACTAACTCGCACCATCGCCCAACAAGTCCAAATTCCCGTGATTGCTTCCGGAGGGGCCGGAAACTGCGAACATATTTATGAAGCCCTCACCACCGGCCAATCGGAAGCGGCCCTACTTGCCTCTTTGTTACATTACGGTCAACTCAGCGTTGCGGAGATTAAAACCTACCTCGCCGAACGGCAAGTCCCCATCCGTCAATTGTAAAGGGAAGTCCAAACGACTCTAAACTGGAGTGGAATCAGCCCACCTGAAAGCCCCCAGCCTCAGCCTTAGCCCGCGCAGGCGGGCTTTGTCCGTATAGCCCCACCCTTCAGGGTGCGGGTTTTTAAAGACTTCATCCCAAACGCGATCGGCACCCAGGCATTAATTCTCCCTTAATTCTTTGCCGTCTCTCTAAAGTATGAATATTATCTTAAGGTTTACGATATAACCGGCGCTGTCTGTCTCTGCAAATTCCGGCTAATCCTTACCCCGCATGGATTTTCTTTCCCCCTCCTCTCGAATGGATAAGAGGGGGATTTTTTCTGTAGCTCTACCCACTTAATCTGAGAGGATGTTAAAATATGTAAAGTAATCGGGGAATATATGTAAAGTTATGATTCTGATCCTCATAATCGTCATAGCTTTGGTGGCCTGGTCCCTGCACCTGATGCAGCAAGCCGTCGATAAAAATGAATTTTCGCTGATGCTGGCAGGGACCTTAGTCGCAATGGCTGCGGCAGCAATGATGGCCGTCTATTTCCTGATGGGCGACTATATGCTGTATGTCCGACAAATGGCGAATCGAGGAGTGCTGGAGTCTTATTACACTTCCACCAGCGCGGTGAGTGTGAATCCTTGGATAGAAACGGGGACGATAGATTATTATTATTCCGAACCGGGCGATCGCGCGCCACTGCTGCCATAGTTCTAAGATTCCACAATGAGATCGACCCAGTTGCTCCACCCTGAAATCCTCTCTAATCAAGGATTTCCTGACTCTGGCAGAAAATTTTCAAAAATTTTTGATAAACCTAGTTGACAAATTAATTGGGTTCGTGCCAATATAATAAAGCGCTGAACGGGGCTATAGCTCAGTTGGTAGAGCACCTCAATGGCATTGAGGGGGCCAGCGGTTCGAGTCCGCTTAGCTCCATATAAAACAAAAAGAGGGACACAGTATTACTGTGTCCCTCTTTTTTTGTTTTGCATCGGGGACAGACAACCTCTCTCTTTCAGGACTTACGCAATTTATAACATTGAACCCTAAATGTAGAGGCGATTCGGGAATCGCCTCTACATTTAGGGAGCATGAGTAAGTCCTGTCTGTTCTGAATTTGCGCGCTTTGAGAATCAAAAAGCCCCCTGAATTTAGCAAGAACCAGAGGCACTACAGTCTCGATTGTCCCCAGTTATCAAGCAGTTCTAGGGGCGATCGCACCCGGAACTCAGCAGCAGAAACCTCGGCAAAACAGAACAAGATTCATCACCAACCGAGATCCGAGGAAAACTTCGATTCTCGCGATCCCCATCACCCTCTGTTTACCCCAATCGCGATCCCCAATCCCCACTGGCCGTAATTGTACTGAATTAAATCTGGCGATCGGCTCTTGCCGCCTGAGTTCTATCAGTCTTAATACTTATGCCGAAAGACATACCAAATTTTCACAATAAAACTGTTACAATTTATACTAAATTTACAATTCATTTAGATTTTGCGGTTAGGCTAGAAATAACAAAGAAATTAATCCCAGCGTGCTGACATCCCGCGCCACTCCAGCCGCGATCGCCTAACTTCACTCCGGCACGGGATCACCGATTGCTCCGGCCTTCATTCCCCAAATTATAAATCTATGGTTTTATCAACGCCGTTAACACAACTTGCACCATCTCCGGCTTACATTTGTCCCCATGACCGCGCCTGCACCTATCTGGGACAAGCGGCCCTTGCCTTAGAAATGGATCCGAACATCTTGCGGATTCTCGAACAACCCCGCAAAGTCGTCACCGTCTCCATTCCCGTCCTTTTAGATAATGGCGAAGTCCAAGTCCTAGCCGGACATCGAGTCCAACATTGTGATGTTCTTGGACCCTATAAAGGTGGCACTCGCTATCATCCCGCTGTCACCTTACAGGAATTATCCGCCTTAGCCATGTTGATGACCTGGAAATGTGCCTTAGTCGGAATTCCCTACGGAGGGGCCAAAGGTGGCATTGCGATCGACCCCCATCGTTACTCCGTTCGCGAATTAGAACGAATTACTCGACGCTACACCAGCGAACTGATTAAAGATATTGGACCGGCGATCGATATTCCCGCCCCAGATATTGGCACCTCTTCCCAAGAAATGGCTTGGATGATGGACACCTATTCAATGAATGTCGGTCATGCCGTCCCAGGAGTCGTCACCGGAAAACCGATATCCATTGGCGGTTCCAAAGGTCGGGCAATGGCAACGGGACGGGGTGTGATGATTACGGTCCGGGAAGCCTTAGCGGAACGGGGACAATCCTTATCCCAAACTCGGATTGCGATTCAAGGCTTTGGTAAAGTGGGTGCGGCAGCAGCAGCCTTACTCCATGAAGCGGGGGCCAAAATTATTGCCGTATCCGATGTCTCCGGTGCATTTTTTGCCGAAAACGGATTAGATATTCCTAAACTTGAAGGGTATGCTCAAGAGCACAAGGGCAGTTTGAGAGGATTTCCCGATGCAGAACTCATTACTAACGCCGAATTATTGGCCGTACCTTGTGATGTGCTGATTCCAGCAGCCCTAGAAGACCAAATTACTGAGGAAAATGCCGACCAAGTTCAAGCAAAAATCGTGGCAGAAGCTGCAAATGCGCCGGTTACCTTAATGGGCGATCGCCTCCTAGAAGCCCGAGGGGTCACCGTCCTCCCAGATATTTTGGCCAATGCCGGAGGGGTAGTGGTCAGTTATCTGGAATGGGTCCAAGGTCAATCCTATGTCTTTTGGGATGAGGAACGGGTCAACCGGGAGATGGAAGGGTTGATGGTGCGAGCCTATCAGCGAGTCAGCGAATTGGCCCAAAACCGCCAGATTCCCCTGCGACAAGCAGCCTATATGTTGGGAGTAGGGCGCGTGGCTGAGGCTTTACGCGATCGCGGTCTCTATCCATAATCTCAATTGATCATCTCAGCATGACCACAGACCCCGGTCTCCATTTGGAGGCCGGGGTTTTTTGAGGTTACGTCTATATATATAGAGAAAGGCCATAGAAACGCCCGGTTGAGGATCCTTGGAACTGGGGTCTCATCTCCCGGGCGATCGGCGTCTATCTATATCTATATAGAAGCGCCGGTTCTAGGATCCTTGAATCTAGTTCATCCCTTCTAGCCCTGGGGTCATCTGCAAGGCGATCGCCGTTCTCCAAAAACCATCTAGAGAACGAAAGGCGATCGGACCCTCATCTGTCTGTGGATTGGGCAATTTTATTCAGGGCGATCGGTCTTACCTCCCTGTTATCCATCAATTTTTGAAAAAATTTCTATTTTAAAACCCTTGTGGAGCAAGGCTTTCAGACTTTTTTCAAAAAAAGTCAAAAAAAATCCTCAAAAACGCTTGACAAACCCTAGTGGGTTAGTTAAAGTAGTAAAGCGCGGTGAGGAAAGGCAACGAACCGAGTCGCGCCTGAACCAAGACAATTAAAGAGTTTGAAAGCCAATAGAAACCTGGTCTCGTCAAGAGA
>NZ_JAMXOT010000449.1 GCF_024220515.1 Oscillatoria sp. HE19RPO | reverse complement strand
CTGCCAAGGGAGTAGAGTTATTATTCAACGAACTGATGAGAATTTTGCACCCGAAACCATAACCCTGTAAAGAAGACAAAAACCCTCTTAAACCATTAAGAGGGTTTTTTTAATAGGTGCTATGCTGACTAAATAGAAGTATTATAGCCCCTTTTCTCGGCCAAAGTACCGGCGTGACTCAAAGAAAAAAACCCCCCTCGGGCCAGCCTAGATTGGGTCCCTGTTCGGCGATCGCCCCTAAAGAGGACCCCTGCCCACACCTCAGTGCTTCCAGAAAGTCCAGTGCGGGAAGTGCGCCCTGTCATGGATCGGGTAAATCCGGATTCTGAGGGACTCATTGAGATTCGGGCATCCCTGGTGAACAAACTACAATAGTCCAAGCCAAAAGACACTTCACCGGATTAAGTAGAAACGCCAAAGGAACCCCAACCCGAAGCGCCCCAAAACAAATCTGGCGATCGCCCTCCCCACCCTAGGGAACGATAGAGTAAGGTATAGAAGTCATGGCAATTTGTTATTTTTAGGAACCCGTTCGATGACAGCAACCACCACTCAGATCAAACACGAAGTCAAAGACCTTTCTCTGGCTCCATTAGGCAAACAGAGAATTGAATGGGCGGGACGGGAAATGCCCGTTCTCGGACTGATCCGCGATCGCTTTGCCAAAGAACAACCCTTCGCTGGCATCCGCCTTTCCGCCTGCTGCCACGTCACCACCGAAACCGCCCATCTCGCCATTGCCTTAAAAGCCGGTGGTGCAGATGCGGTCCTGATTGCCAGCAACCCCCTGAGCACTCAAGATGACGTCGCCGCGAGTCTAGTGGTGGATTATGGAATTCCGGTTTTCGCCATCAAGGGAGAAGACAACGCCACCTACAACCGTCACGTTGAAATCGCCCTGGATCATAAACCCAACATCATCATCGATGACGGTAGCGATGTCACCGCCCACTTAGTCCAGCATCGCCAAAATCAACTCCCCGATATCATCGGCACCACAGAAGAAACCACCACCGGCATCGTGCGCCTCGCCGCCATGTTCAAAGATGGGGTCCTCTCCTTCCCGGCGATGAACGTCAACGACGCCGAAACCAAACATTTCTTTGACAACCGCTATGGAACGGGTCAATCCACCCTCGATGGCATCATCCGCGCCACCAATATCTTATTAGCCGGTAAAACCATCGTTGTTGCCGGATATGGCTGGTGTGGCAAAGGGACCGCCTTACGTGCCCGAGGCATGGGTGCCAACGTTGTCGTGACGGAAATCAACGCCGTGCGTGCCCTAGAAGCGACGATGGACGGATTCCGCGTCATGCCGATGGAACAAGCGGCATCCCAAGGCGATGTGTTCATTACCGTAACTGGCAACAAGCACGTGATTCGGGGTGAACATTTTGCTCAGATGAAGGATGGGGCGATCGTCTGTAACTCCGGTCACTTCGACATCGAAATCGACCTGAAAACCCTAGGCGCAGAAGCCTCTGAAGTTCGCACCGTGCGTCCGTTTACCCAACAATATCACCTCAAGTCTGGCAAATCGGTGATTGTCCTGGGAGAAGGTCGTTTGATTAACCTCGCCGCAGCGGAAGGACACCCCAGCGCGGTGATGGATATGAGCTTTGCCAACCAAGCAATGGCTTGTGAATATTTAGTCAAGAATAAAGGCAAGTTGGTCCCCGGTTTACACTCGATTCCGACGGAAGTAGACCAGGAAATTGCTCGTCTGAAGCTCGCAGCAATGGGCATCAATATGGATACCCTGACTTCGGCTCAATTAGAGTACATCAATTCCTGGACTTCTGGAACTTAAAATCATCGGGTTGTCTTCTTTGAGGAAGGGCAAGATCTAGATCTCTGCCAAGATTCGGAAGAGACCCCCCCTAACCCCCCCTTGCCAAGGGGGGGGACTAGAATGGTTCTTTAAGTCTCATGTCATTAGAAGATTAAGGATGAAAGGGCAAGGATAAACAACAATTAAAGACAGGAAAAATTTAATCCATTTTCCCGATCTGTCCTGTCCTCCCCATCCTCCCCATCCTCCCTATCTCCCCCATCTTGCCGTTCACGTAAACCCTGTGGCTCGACTTTCTGTTGAATTGCATCGCTATTTTTTTGAAGAAGAACGTCCCGAAGGCGTAATGTTAGCGGATATTATCCGGCTGGCTGGAGAACGCATTTTTGGCTTTTTGTTTGTATTCTTGGCGTTACCTTCAGCCTTGCCCGTACCTGCACCAGGATACTCGGTTCCATTTGGATTTGTGTTATTACTGTTGGCGGTTCAGCTAATTGCTGGCGCTCAACGTCCTTGGATGCCTAGACGGGTTATGAATTACCCGATCGCCTTGTCGAAGGTTCAAGGCATTTTAAAAGCCGGGATTCCCTGGTTGGAAAAAATCGAGTTGCTCTCTCGTCCCCGCTTAACCTATATCTGCAAAAGTTTAGCCGGTCGAGTCGTCATTGGGAGTGCGATCGCCCTGATGGGAGCTTCGATGATGATTCCCATCCCCGGGACCAATACCTTACCGGCGATCGGTATTTTCGTCACCGGCTTTGGCTTACTGGATGATGATGGAGTCATTACCCTGGGTGGGTTAGTGCTTTGTGTGATGGGATTTTTGCTCTCTGGCTCTATTTTGATGGGGGTCTGGTTTGGCGGTTCCAGCTTGCTGGATTTAATCCAGAATTGGCTTGCACAGTAACCCTGGCCGATTCAGGGGCGATCGGCCCTTCAGGAAATGACTGCCCTAAATCCTGGGATTTAACCCTTGATTTCTGCTGAAATAAGAGGGACGCCTGTTTAATCTGGCGTCCCTCTTCTATTTTGAGTTGAATTAAGTCTATTTACTTATTCACTAAAATTCGTGGAAAGTCATAGCTAGTTGATGCGATCGCGCTGCTTCAATGTAGCATTTTTACTTAAGTAAAATTACTCATTAACTCCCCACAATTATCCGGGTCCTGAGCCTCAACCCTTGCTAATCTTAAGAATTTTTCCAGATTATTGCTGATTTAGGATTGTTAAAATCCCTAGAACCACCCTGTAGCAATGCTTCCTCTGGCTCACCCTAAAACCTCAAAGTCGTTAGCGGATTCAATGGCTACAACCCATGATACTCCTCGGTTTTTGAAGGCGGGGTAGCTTCACCCTTGACACCTACCCAGAGATAGATTCAATAGGCAGATTTTGAAGATTTTTTATATTTCTGTCAATTTTGTAACAAATTTTGTCTTTTTTACCAAACCTTGACCAAAAAAGGTTAGTCTAAATAAAAATACAAACATATAAGGAGAATTTTATGGTGGCTGTGACAATTGGATTTGATAACGACCTAGAACAAGAAGAAGCAGTGGTTTTTCACCCTGGACAACGGGTGCAGTTCAAGAACCGACCTGGAGTCATTGATACCATTGCCGCCTACGACCCCATGATGGTCCCTCCGGTTTGGTTAGAAAATGACCCCCAACCGCGATATCCTGAAGAGTTAAGAATTGTAAAGCAGACGGCCCTAAGCATGGGTTCAGTGCGAGTATCAGCAGACTCCAATGTGCGCTATGTAGATTTTTGGGGACGCTTCAGATTAATTAGCAAAAGCTCTTAATATCCTGTGATAGAAGATAAAAATAAACAAGCGATCGCTGCCAAGAACAAAGGGCGATCGCTTTTAGTTTATAGACACCCTTTGAAGAAGATAAACGCCATAGACACCCCGCAAGGCAACAATCGGATCAAGTTCAGCCGCTTTTTTCGCAGTATCAAATGGCATCAAACACCCATACTGCTGCAATTTCTATAGGTTATTAGATGCTATAATTGTTAAAACTCACTTCACTTTAAAGATTAGTGACTGATTCAATTAAATTTATTGACTTATTTGCCGGAATTGGAGGATTCCGTCTGGCATTTGAAAAAGCAGGCTATCATTGTGTTTACTCCTGTGAAATTAATGAAGCGTGCCAGAAAGTTTATTATCAAAACTTTGGGGATTTACCCGAAAAAGACGTTACCACTTTAGATATTCAAAATATTCCCAATCACGATGTCCTAACAGCGGGTTTTCCTTGTCAGCCTTTTAGTATATCAGGAAAACGAAATGGCTTTAAGGACACGAGAGGAACCCTGTTTTTTCACTTATGCAAAATCATTGAAATAAAAAAACCTCAAGTGATTGTCTTGGAAAATGTGAAGCACCTCCTGCATCTGGACCGAGGCAAAGTTTTAGAGACGATTCTTTATTCCTTAGAAGACTTAGGATATTCTGTTAGTTATCAAGTATTGAATTCTAAAGATTTTAATTTGCCCCAAAATCGAGAGCGGGTGATTATTATTGGCACTTTAAATCGAACCTTTAATTTTGATTTGATTCAAAAACAACTTTCCACTCCTAGTCTTGAAAAATTCTTAGATAAAGAAGGAAATTTTGAGTATTTAAAGCATGAGGAATACACATTAATTGAACATCCCAAACCCCAAGCTTCCGGCTTAATTTTTGTAGGATATCGCAATAAAAATATTTGGAAAACCGGGATTAGACCCAATACAGAACATCTGTCAAGAGTTCATAGACAACCGAATCGGATTTATTCGGTGAAAGGGGTTCATCCGACCTTACCATCACAAGAAACATCAGGCCGATTTTTTATTTATATTCCCGAGGAAAATGCCGTGCGGAAATTAACCCTGGATGAGTGTTATCGAATTATGGGTTTTCCCGATAATTTCAAAAGACATCCTAGTATCGTAGAATGCTATAAACAAATTGGTAATTCCGTTTGTATTCCGATGATTCAGGAATTCGCTGTTCAAATTAAACAGCAAAATTTATTAGACTAAATTAGACTTTCTTTGCACCCCCAAAATAATCAGTTTATTGACCAGCCCATTCAATTAAAAATTCCGGTTTGAAATTGTTATAGCAAGTCTAAATCATTAGGGTAATAGAATGCAGTGGGATCGTCTCCCTCCCTATAGCAATTAGGGCTGTTTCATTATAAAATTTTCCTTACCCCGTAAGCGTTACAGCCCAAGGGTTTTCAGCCTTCTTTCCTACTTTTAGGTTGAAAATTAGGAAATAACGGCTGTATCCCCTGCCAGATAAAGCTTACGAACAAGCAAAAAAGTAATTTGACCTTGAGAATGAAACAGCCCTACCCTATAGCAATCCTCAATGATTTATAACATCTTTAGCTCCCCTCGGACGTTCTGGGCCGCCAACGGTTGGGGGTGAGGGTATTCCACAACTGATTTAGGACTGCTATAGTACAGCAAGGGAGACGCTCCCACTCCGGCATGAGGAATTATCCAAAAACAGACCTGACGATCAATCAGATCGCCAGGTCTGTAATTTTGCTGTTGTGTTTGGTTTTTTACGAGTTCTGCTTGCCTGCAAAAAGCTCTGAGTCTGGTTCGTTAGCTTCTGTTTCAACAGGGGCAGGAAGATCAGCAGGCCATAGCAGATATTGAATTAAGGCTTGCTGGTCTTGAGCATTAAAGCCTGCCTCTTCATCCACCCAATACTCATGTCCAATGCCCTGCACATCTACAGCTTCCAGTCCTGCTGCTTGATTGGCTTGAATAATGCGATCGCGCAATTGTCGATCAATCAAACCCAGTAAACTATTCGCCGGATTCACACGAACATTCGACATCAGGGTTGCCGGAACACCCACCTCAGTTTCAATGTTGTCCCCAACCGCAACCCCACCATCATGCAGGTAAGGCGCATTCCAGTAGGCTCCTAGCAACCCTCAGGGTAAGAGCATCTCAATCAGGCTTGACACAAGGATTTGAGAATAAGCATCATGTACTCCTCACTCATCGCTGCCCGGTTCCTTTTTTGTCTCAAGCTACGCGATCGGGTGGTTTCACAGGTTGAGGGCATTAAGGGC
>NZ_JAMXOT010000448.1 GCF_024220515.1 Oscillatoria sp. HE19RPO | reverse complement strand
CACGCGGCAACGACTCAAGTCGTTACTACAAACATGAACCCCATCCTCCCCATCCCATCATCCTACTAACAAATTTTCCTCCGGATAGCGGATATTGGAGGGTTTGGGGTCTCCAATCATAGCGCTCATGAGCATGACCATTCCCACCCGGCCTACATACATGGTGACGATGATCACCAGTTGGCCGAGGGTGGAGAGATTGCCGGTGATCCCCGTAGATAAACCAACCGTGGCAAAGGCGGAGACGACTTCAAAGAAAAGCTCGATAAATTCGATGTTGGGGTCGCTGATTGCCAGCAAAATGGTGGCGACAACGACGATGCCGATAGAACTGAGGACCACAGCAACGGCTTTCAAAATCAATTCTGGGGGAATTTTGCGTTCAAAGCAGAGGACCTGGTTGCGTCCCTGGAGTACGGAACGGGTGCAGCTTGTCAATACGCGCACTGTGGTGGTTTTAATGCCGCCTCCGGTACTACCTGGGGAGGCCCCGATAAACATCAAGGCAATGGTGATAAAGAGTGATGCTGTGGTCATTTGACCGATATCAATGCTGTTAAATCCAGCGGTACGGGTGATGACGGACTGAAACCAGGCACTGAGCAGATGTTCGAGGAATCCGACATTTTTCAAGGTTTCGGGATTTTGGGATTCGGTGAAGAAAAAGGCGATCGCCCCTAGAATCAGCAGGAACAGGGTGGTACTGGTGACGATTTTAAAATGAAGGGAAAAGACGACTCGTTCGGAATTTCTGGAAATGCGATCGCGCACCCACATATACATTTCCATAATCACTTGATAGCCAATCCCCCCAAAAATCACCAAGAAGGTGATCGCCAAATTCATGGGGATGGATCCGGCATAGCCCATTAAACTATTGGCAAACAAACTAAACCCCGCATTGTTAAAGGCGCTAATGCTATGAAAAATTGACAGCCACAGGCTATAGTTAAAACCGAAGTCTGGGGTAAAAATCAACAGCAGTATGAACATCCCGGTGAGTTCAAAGACTAGGGTCATGGCAATAATGGAACGCACCAAGGGGACCACCCCGGACATTTCTGCGGTATCTAAGGATTGTTGAATCGCTATTCGGTCTCGCAATCCCAATCGTCGTCCGAGTAACAGCAGCAGAAAGGTGGTGGCAGTCATGTAACCGAGTCCACCGACTTGAATCAGTAAGAGAATGAAAAATTCCCCCAATCCGGAATAATGGGTGCCGGTATCGACGACGATTAATCCGGTGACGCAGACAGCGGAGGTGGCGGTAAATAAAGCAGTGACGAAATTGTTCCAGGTCCCATCACTGGTGGAGACAGGCAACAGCAGCAAGATGGTGCCGATCGCAATCATCACCAGAAAGCCGAGACAAATCGTTCTAGCAACAGTCATGATATTTTAGCTTTGAGATTGATTTGATTTTAAGGTGAAGCGTCGATCGCCTATCAAGTCGCCCTCAGTCTGCGCCTATTTTTTGTTAAATTTACTATTTTATCGGGCCGCCCCAGGGACCCCGGAGAGGTCATTTTCTCGGGTTCCCGATGATTCCTCCCCATCGCCAGATCGGGAAAGTTTTTCCCAAACGGTTCTAAAATCCATGTTTTTGAATTTGCGCTTGCAGGTAGGCGTCGGGTTCGCTGGGGTCGAAGAGGCCAAATTTTAATTGTTCATCCCGGAGGATGATGGTGGGTGGGGTCTGTCCCAGTTGTTTGGCCAGTTGTCGGGCTAATCCGGTCAAAAATACTTCATCGGCGATCGCCTCGTGGGGGATATTTTGCCGGTCCAACATCCCCCATCGGGCAAACTGGGAGGTAATCCAGTAGGAAAAGCTTTTCCAGGGATAGGGGTCGAAATCAATGCGATCGCTCACGGTCCGGATATTCCCTAATCCATCGTCAAAGGTTCCGGTTAAGACGGATTCTAATACTGATTGCGGTTGATTCAGGTATTCCGGCGCAGCGATCGCCTGAGCAATTTCCCGCCGATTCTCCGGATTTCGGGCATAATTACAGCCATCAATAATCGCTTTATTCAAGGCCCGAAAGGTGCTGGGATGTTCATCAATCCAGGGTTTAGATGCCGCAAAGGAACAACAAGGATGTCCATCCCACAGGTCTTTGGTCAGCAGGTAAATAAACCCGACTTTTTCATAAACCGCTTGTTGAGCATTGCCATCGGGCATCAGAAACCCATCAATTTCTCCCGCTTTCATTAAGTTAATCGCCTGGGGGGGTGGGACTCGTTTAATGTTAATATCTCGGTCTGGATTAATATTATTACTTGCCAGATAATACCGTAATAATAAGTTGTGCATCGAATAGCGGAAGGGAATCCCCAGGGTTAACCCCTTAAAATCTTTGGCTTCTTTGACTTTATCCTGATGTTTAAAGGCCAGAACAATCGCTTGACCGTTGATATTTTCGATGCTGGCTAGTTTAATCGGAAAAGGCTTAGACCCCAGGCCCAAAGTCATGGCAATGGGCATGGGGGAGAGCATATGATAGGCATCCAATTCTCCCGCCATTGCCGAATCTCTGACCTGTTCCCAACTCTCCATTTTTACCAGTTCTACGTTTAATCCATATTTCTGATAAAATCCCAGGGGTTGGGACATAATAATTGGCGTGGCACAAGTGATGGGAAGAAAGCCGATTTTGAGATCAGTTTTTTCTAAGCGGCTAACTGGGGATGAATCGGGTTCTTCCGGGTCAGGAATAGCACAATTTGTGGCAACAGTTAAGGCAGCAGCGATCGCCACTTGTTGCAGAAATTTCCGCCGGGTAAACGGACTGTCCGGCAGGGTCTCTCGAATGCTGCCCTCGGCATCAACGCCATAAGCGGAAGCCATCACGGCCTCAATTCCCCCAAACCGGGCGATCGCCTCGGCTGCCCACTGTTCCGACTCGGCGATTAAGGCATTGAGTCTGGGTTCACTGCTGCGAGGGAATTTTTCCGGGGAGTGATGATTTTCAGTGACGATTTGGCTCAGAGAAGGGCGAGAAAGTTTCTGCCAAACCTCCCGCAAATTTTGAACATCTGCTGGGGGATTTATGTTGCAATTCCCTGGGCCATGACCCCGGCCACAATGGCAGAAAAATGGCGGAAAATTATCCTGGGTTGGACTGGATAATGGGTGAGTTTTAAGCATATTAGAATTAGGAAATGATTCGGGTAATTTAGAGGATTATACAGGATTTGGTATGAGAGGGCGTATGCAATACGCCCCTACAAATAAACTTTGACAGGGCTAGTTTTTATAGACCTTTGACAACCGGATTCCGTATGATAACGCTTTCCACCCTGATGCGGGACAATAATTGAGGCTAACGATAGCCAATCGAAATGATAGGAAATCCGGAGTTTAAAGCCTCCAAGTTCATCACGAACCGTTTTAAACCATTGCTTGCAACGCTTGGGCGGCATCATTGAGTTGTTGGATGGCAATTTTGACTTGAGTGATCCCAGCGGCATTTTCTCGCGCTGAAATATCAATGCTATTGGTGCCATCGAACACTTCATGGATTGCCGTAGCTTGTTGTTTAGCAACCAGGGCTATTTCGGCGGTACTGGCAACCACTTCATCGATCGCTGTACGAACGCCTTGAAATGCCTCAGCAGTTTGTTGAGTAATCTGACTACTGGCAGTGACGCTGCGGGTTCCTTCTTGAGTCACTTTGATAGTAGAACTAAGGGTCGCTTCGATATCCCGGAGTAGGATGTGAATTTTATCAGCGGATTCTTTGCTGCGATCGGCGAGTTTGCGGATTTCGGTGGCAACCACCCCAAATCCTTTGCCTTTCTCCCCGGCGCGAACGGCTTCGATCGCCGCATTTAATGCCAGCATATTAGTTTGGGTGGCTAACTGACCGACTAATTGGGCAATGTCAGCGATTTGATGGGTTTGTTGATTTAAACAGCCGATTTCATCGGCGATATTCTGCACTTTAATCTCCAGGGTTGCCATTGCCGCTAACGTTTGATTAACGGATGTGGTCCCTTGATTGGCGAGGGTGAGGGCGCGATCGGCACAGGCGGATGAATGGGTGGTTTCCTGCGCTGCTTGTTGAGAGGAAAAGCTGAGGCGATCGAGGTGAGTGGTGGTTTCGGTGGTGGCAGCGGATTGAAAGGCGGCGCTACGTTCCTGTTGTTCGATGGTGGCAGCAATTTCTGCGGCAGATTTGGCGATCGCAGTGGCTTGTTGGTTCATTTTTTGACCGATCGCCGTGGAAATTTTAGCGCCGATGGTCATTCCTAACAAGGTGGTGATTCCAGCGGTTCCAAAGACAACCTGGGAGAGAAACATTAAGGCATTTGCACGCTCTTGATTTCGCTGGGCTAAAATCACTTGTTCTGTATCTGTAAACTTTTTCACCAGTTCTTTCAAGCGGTTGGCGGCGAGTTTTCCTTCTCCACTGCGCGCGGTTTGCTCCGCTTTATTCATTTTGCCCAATTCGATATAAGAAATTAAGCGACGGTCAAATTCATTGACGCGATCGCCTAATTCAATAATCTGTTTGAGATTCTCCCGTTGGTCCGGGCTTTGAATTAAAAATCGCAATTTTTCCGACTGTTCATAAAATGTATTATCCCACTCTTCATACCCTTCTAATTCATTAATATCCCGAGAAATAATATAAGCCCGAGCGGCTCGCTGCATGGCGAGAATGCTATAAGCTAACGCTTCGACTTCATCCACCCGCATCCGAACCGCCTCTAACTGGGTTGAGGCTTCATTGACTCGCCTAACCCCATTAAAATATACCAAAATCGCTGCACAGACTGAGAGGAAGATGGGAACAGCATATCCCCCAAAAATCTGGTAAGTCACTTTGATTTTTGAGAAATCCCAGCTAAAGGGTAATCGTTTTACTAACATAAGGCAGATTTCTCCAATGGGTTCACGATCGTTTACAATAGAGGCTGCTTTACTGTAAGCCCAGGGCTTTTGAGTGTTAACCAGCCATGATGACGAGCAACTTGTACGAGCAAATTCAGCAGTTTTACGATGCTTCCTCCGGACTATGGGAACAGGTTTGGGGGGAACATATGCATCATGGGTATTACGGAGAAAGGGGCGATCGCCGCTTGGATCGACGACAGGCACAGATTGACTTGATTGAGGAACTCCTGGCTTGGACAGGGGTGCAGTTGTCCAAGGACCTCAACCGCCAGGTTTCCACGATTTTAGATGTAGGTTGCGGCATCGGTGGTAGCTCTTTATACTTAGCACAAAAGTTGACCGCCAGCGCCACGGGAATTACTCTGAGTCCAGTCCAGGCGGCCCGGGCTACAGAACGAGCCACAGAAGCCGGAATTCCGACATCCTCGGCTCCGGAAGCGGGGATCATGACCCCGGGTCCGAGGGCGGAGTTTCGCGTCGCCAATGCCCTGGAGTTGCCCTTTGCGGATAATTCCTTCGATCTCGTCTGGACCCTGGAAAGCGGCGAACATATGCCGGATAAAAAGAAGTTTTTACAAGAATGCTATCGAGTTTTGGCACCGGGAGGCGCGTTGATGATGGCAACCTGGTGTCATCGTCCCGTTGCCCCCCCTGCCGCCCCCCTGAGCGATCGCGAACGGCATCAACTAATGGAAATTTACAAGGTTTATTACTTGCCCTATGTGATTTCTTTACCCGAATATGAGACAATTGCCCGAGAAATTGGGTTTGAAGGGATTCAGGTTGCCGATTGGTCCGAAGCAGTGGCTCCGTTTTGGGATTTTGTCATTGATTCTGCCTTTGACCCCTCAGCCCTTTGGGGGTTATTATTATCCGGTTGGCAAACAATTCAAGGGGCGCTGGCTCTAGGACTGATGCGTGATGGATATAAGCAAGGGTTAATTCGATATGGGGTACTCTGTGGGACGAAATCCTAACTTTTTTTGAAAGTTTTTTCTGTCTTTGCTGTTGTGGTGATTGTATTTTTATCTAGCTTATGAGCCAACTTTCTCCCTCTCCCCCGACGGTTTCTCAACCGGCTGAAATGAACGTGGTCCAGAAATATGCCCCTTGGCTCTATTCGTTCTGGAAATTTACCCGTCCCCATACGATTATTGGCACCAGTTTGAGTGCCATTGGTTTGTTTGCGATCGCCCTGGCTTTCTCTGGGGATAGCCTGACTTGGAAAGCCCTCTTGCCCTTATTCGGAACTTGGTTTGCTTGTCTGTGTGGAAATGTTTATATTGTTGGATTAAACCAACTGTTCGATATTGAAATTGACCAAATTAATAAGCCTGAGTTACCCGTTGCTGCCGGTGAATTTTCCCGCAAACAAGGGCAAATTATTGTAGGGATGACGGGGATTTTAGCCGTTGTCTTAGCCTGGGTGCAAGGACCTTGGTTGTTGGCAACGGTACTCATTAGTTTAGGCTTAGGAACGGCTTATTCGTTGCCGCCCATTCGGTTAAAACGCTTTCCCTTTTGGGCATCTTTTTGCATTTTCACCGTGCGCGGGATTATTGTTAATTTAGGGTTGTTTTTACATTACCAATGGGTGATGCAAGGGGAGGGCGCGTTGATGATTCCTCCCTCGGTATGGGCGCTGACCCTGTTTGTGTTGGGCTTTACCTTTGCGATCGCCATTTTTAAAGATATTCCCGATATGGAAGGCGATCGCCTCTATCAAATTAGCACCTTAACCCTGCGTTTGGGGGCGCGTACCGTCTTCGATTTAGCCCGAGGGGTGATTATTGTCTGTTATATTGCTACCAGTGTAGCCGCGTTTTGGTGGCTCCCTCAAGTCAATCCCTTCGTCTTGGCGATCGCCCATACTGTGGCATTGACGGGGTTATGGTGGCGCAGTCGCCAGGTGGATTTAGAGGATAAAGTCGCGATCGCCGCTTGCTATCAATTTATCTGGAAACTGTTTTTCCTAGAATATATCATGTTTCCCCTGGCTTGTCTGTTGGCGTAAATTCCTATCATCACCCTCCCCGATAGCTGTTAAATCATGGATGTGAATCAATCGGCGAACCCTTACTCACAACTCTCCGTTTCGCAATGTTTGGAAATGGCTCAAAAACAGTGCGAAATTGGGAATTTTGCCCGGGCACAAATTCTCTGTCGGGAAATCCTGAATCGGGAACCGGATCACCTTCTGGCATTGAACCTGTTGGGAACGATCGCCGCCCAAGAGGGAGACAATCTCGGGGCGATCAAATGGTATCAGCAAGCCGTCAAAGTCCATCCGAATGTGCCGGAGTTCCATTACAATCTGGCAAATTCCCTGAAGTTGCAGGGACAACAGGTAGAGGCGATCGCCCATTACTGCCAAGCGATAATTCTGCGACCTAATTATACCAAAGCCTGCTATAATTTAGGCAATTTGTACCTAGAACGGGGAGAGATTCAAGGGGCGATCGCCCAGTATCAGCAAGCCCTTGCCTTAGATCCACAGGACCTAGAAATTCAGACAAATCTCGGCAATGCTTTGAAAGAAGCGGGAGACTTAGAGGCAGCAATTATTCAGTATCGGCAAGTCTGCGATCGCTCTCCAGATTCAGCGGAATTTCACTATAACCTTGGGGTGGCGTTACATGATTATGGGGAGTTAGCGGAGGCAATTGCTTGTTATGATCGGGCGATCGCCCTGGAACCTCACACCGTAATGTTCCATTGGAATCGCGCCCTCTCACTCCTAATTTCCGGAAATTACCCCCAGGGATTCATTGAATATGAATGGCGGTGGCAAACCGAAACCCTCAAACCCCGCCCGTTTTCGCAACCGATATGGGACGGTTCCTCCCTCACCGGGCGCACCATTCTCCTCCATAGTGAACAGGGATTCGGAGATACCCTCCAATTTATCCGCTATATTCCCCTTGTTGCCGCCCTGGGCGGGCGGGTAATCCTGGAGTGTTATCCCCCCTTATTTCCCTTGTTGCAACAGCTAGAAGGGGTGGATATCCTGGTTGTCAGGGATGAGCCTTTACCGGCGTTTGATGTTCATGCGCCCTTGATGAGTTTACCGCGAATTTTTGGCACAACGTTAGACACCATTCCCTGTGAGATTCCCTATCTGATGGTGCGTCCCCGTCACCCTTCCCGGCTGGGGCTACAGGAACAAAGTAGCCCGCACCCTGGAAGGGTGGGGCTATCGGAACCAAGCCCGCCTGCGCGGGCTGATGTATCTTTGGGGCTGGAAAGCCCGCACCCTGGAAGGGTGGGGCTATCGGAACCAAGCCCGCCTGCGCGGGCTGATGTATCTTT
>NZ_JAMXOT010000075.1 GCF_024220515.1 Oscillatoria sp. HE19RPO | reverse complement strand
CAATGCTTGCGCCCTTAGGGCGCAAGCATTGCGCCCCTACACACACCTTCCTTTCAATTGAACGTTTGGAGGATTTATATTTTGCAATCCCCTTACGTTGACCCAGAGTTGGGTTCAACCCCATAAAAATAGGCGGGTTTTGCCCCACCCGGAGCTTTCTTGATGCCCAGATCCTAAACCGACTCGGTTTTGAAACAGGTTCCGGGGAGGTAAGACACCGGGGAGTTCAGGATAATGTGTCATCGGTTTGGACCGATCGCGCTTTAACAGTTCTCGGTTCATATTAAAATAAGCTGGGATCCAACAATTAGGGTAGCCAATATTACTTAACCCCCTCAGACTTGTCCGGTTACTTTTGGCCCAGTTTTCTCCGGTGATGGATTGAATGGCTTGGACGCTGTGATTGTCCTGGGGACCCTACCGGACTCGACGCACTGACTCTCTCACCCCCTCCCCTGATGATGGTTGAACCTTTGGCGATCGCCCCCGTACTCCTAGCCCAACTCCAACAAGCCATCCCCTCACCTTGGACACCGGGCGATCGCTCCGGTGGGTCAGGTCCCTTGACTTGGCCCCAGTCTATCCCCCTCTATCGCGCCAAAGATTCCCAACGGATCCTTTATATTTCCCCAGTCGCCCTCCAACTGGCGAAACAGGGGTCTATGCCTCCTCTGGAAATTGCCCAGGCGATCGCCCAGGGGTTCCGCGATCCGGAATCCGGTTGTCAAAGGTCTATAAAAACCCACAGGCTGAAGCCTGGGGCTACACAGACAAAGCCCGCCTGCGCGGGCTCATCCAGGAAATCGACTTTTACCAACCGGATGGAGTATGACTCCAGGCCCCCAGACCTAGACTTTCCCATTGCAGCCCACCACTGGATCCTAAGTGTGATGCCCCCGGGCAAACTGTACCTAGAACTCACGGACCCTGGGATAGCAATTTGGTTACAACGGGCCCTCCTTTGGGACTTCCAACCGGACCCCACTCCGGACCCGGGACCCTTTCCCGCCGTTGAGTCCCTCGATTTATTTCCAATTCAGTACGCCCATGCCCGGTGTTGCACCCTGTTACGATTGGCCCACCGCGAGGGCTTGATTACCCTGGAAACCTCTGCCCATCAGGGTATTGGCGCGGTAACGGCACCGGACCCGACCCCCTGGTTAGAGTCCCCAACCCACCTCAAGCTCCATCATCCTGCCGAACGCGCCTTAATTTCCCGGGCGATCGCCACCGTAGACGCCCTCAGTTCTCCCCTTTCTTCCACCCAACTTACTAGCCGAGTTCCTGTTGCCACCCTCTTAAGTCAGGACTTCCTGACTTTTTACGCTCAATGTCAAATTTGGGGATCTGTACAATCCCAGGACCCTAATTTAGCCCAAGCCAGATTGGGGTTAATTTCCATTACCCAAAAATTGCTGAAACGCTTGCTAGAAAAAGACTTGAGCAGCTTCGCTCCCTTGGAACTTTAGCCCAGATGCCTCCGTCTGGGAATCTGAACTCAAAAAAATGTCACAAAATTCTCAAGAAAGTTTTTTGAGGGGGGTGACAAATCCGCTTGGGTTCGATATATTAACAAGTGTGTGAGGAGCGAACCAGATAAGGGCACCGAGACGAAACACGGCCAGTCGTCGGTGCCCTTTCTGCTGCAAATTTTTAAAACCCTACCAAAACCGACAGGTTTATAGGGGAGATTGGGGAGATGGGGAGGATAGGGGAGATAGGGGAGATAGGGAGGATAAGAAAGTTCGTAGTAACGACTTCAGTCGTTTCCGCGTGACTTGGCTGAAGCCAAGTCACGCCCATGTCAGGCCCTGCCTCCAGTCCCCAACCCAGCAGGCGGTAGACCCTCGTCGGATTGCTCGTGTTAGGGTATTCCAACAAATAAATCATCCTTGCTTTGATACGATCGCACCTAACAAGGCTCTTTTAGCCCGCGCAGGCACCGCTTTGTCCGTGTAGCCCCAGGCTTGAGCCTGCGGGTTTTTTGAAGGTTTTATTTTTTGGAGTTCCCTTAAGCCATAACACGAGAGCAACGACTGAAGTCGGGACGTTGAACATCTCCCCCATCTCCCCCATCTCCCCCATCCTTATAAGGGTAGGTTTTTTATCCTCATAGTAGGGGAAGGGACCACCCCGCCCCTCCGGGGCACCCCTCCAAGGGAGGGGAATTTTGGGCCTTATTTCTTTGTTGTGGAGTAGGGTTGTTTCCTTTTATAAGCCCAAGTCATTTTTGGATTGTTCAATCGCTTTATCTGACTAGGGACACAGGTAAATTCCCCTCCTGTGGAGGGGTGTCCCGAAGGGACGGGGTGGTTCTTACAAGAGTAGGTTTTTTATTTCTTGCCTCTAAATGGAATTTTGACGACGAAGAAATAGGCTTTTGGGGACAAGGGGGTTCAGTAAGACCCGGTGAAAAACCTTGATTTTCCGTACCTTGGAGAGTACCCAATCACCCTTGTATTAAAAACCTACTCTTGTAAGTCTCCCCCATCTCCCCATCTGAGTTAGAGCAAAAACTGCTCGATCGCCCTAGCAACCCCTTCTTCTTCTACCGAGGGACTCACCCAATTGGCAACCGCTTTGACGCCTTCGGGAGCATTACCCATCGCCACACCGATACCGGCATACTCCAGCATTTCCACATCATTAAAATTATCCCCAATACACATCACGTTCGCCGGGGAGAGTCCGAGGATATCTTCCGCTAGATAACGGACGGCAGCGCCTTTATTTACCGCTGGATTTCCCGCTTCTAGGAAGGTGGTATGAGATTTGGTAAGGTAAAGTTCGGTACGGGGATAGCGCAAGCTAAAAGCTTGCAGCAACTCGTCGATTAAAGCTGTGTTTTGGCTGAGAGCGAGGAGTTTCGTGGGGGCGGATGCGGTGATTAGGGGTCGCAAGTCGCCATAAGGAATGGGTGTCACTCCGGTGCGATCGCCGTAAGCTTGGCTGTCTGCGGTGAGTTCCCGAACGTAGAGACAATCGTCAATATAGCAGTGAACTGAAAGCTGCGATCGCACGGTAGAGTCATCAAAATAGTCCAATAACTCTAGGGCAATTTCCGATGCCACTGGGGTGTGGGAATGAAGGGTAGCGGTGGCTGGGTCTTTGATAAATGCCCCTTGGTAGGCGATTAAGGGCAAGGGGGAGACAATTTCCTGGTGGAACCGGAGGGCGGATCGATACATCCGTCCCGTGGCGATCGCCACCGGGATGCCTTTTCTATGCACGGCGGCGATCGCGTCTTTCACCGATTGAGTGATTTGATTAGAGACTCCGGCAATGGTGCCATCAATATCGAGGACCAGTAATTGGATATCGGCATTGGAGATCGCCGGTTCACCCACTTTGTACGGGTTGGTTACAGGAGTTGGCATAGCGCAGAAGGGTCCCTTGAGTGTTACGGATTGGCCTATTCTCTGAGTATGGAAGCAGTCGCCCCCCGATGGCAAGGGTAATTTTTCCCTCCTAGAGCATCGGTAGAGGATGGGAGACAAGGAACAAGAAATTGGGTTTTTGGCTGAGATTGGGTGCGAATGGCTACAGCTTGTTGCCAGAAACCCGGTTTGTTATGAGTAAACCCTTCTTTGCACCCGCCTTGCGATCGGCACAATCGAGTCTTCCTGTTTCAAAACAAAAATGTTGTCCAACTGAGAGCTTTTCCTAGATGATTAAATTTTTATTAAATTCATAAAATCCCTCATCAATTGCTGATAAAATCAAGTTATTCTTGCTGAGTAAAATAGTTTGCAATCCTTTATAAACCGTAAAATTGCGGAAATTTTAAAAAATAAAATAAGAAAGGAACGGTTTGAAAAATGCGTTAACTTGAGAATTTGAAGACTAATCAAGACTTAAAACCCGCCTAAATCCAACTCAAACCCGGAAACGATTAGAGAAAAAAACCTCATCCCTAGGGGATTTCAGGGCAGAGACAGGCTCCGAGGAATGCCCGAGCGGACTTCAGACCGACTCTACTGCGTCATGCCCGACTCTCCAAGCAGGGCCAGGAATATGGGTGGACGAAATTGGCAATTTTTAAAAGGTCTGAGAATATTGTTTCATTTTTTGAAGAAACCTCCCCATTTGGAAAAGAACATGAGAAAATAGTTGAAGGGTTAGTTCAAGGTCAATGGGGTGCTGTCATTGGCTATCGTCTCATTCGTTGCGGCCTGAATATTATATAAATTTTAGAAAGCCCTAGGAGCGTTAGTTGGTTATAAATTTCAAACAACTCATAAAAAAAGACCGTTTGGGTATTTCTGATCGGGACAAAAATACCCGAAAAAAACTCGGAACCGCTCAATATCTTGAAGTTACCTCAAGAAATAAGAATCACCCTTTTTAGGTTGAATAACAGCATCCATTCAAGGAGAAAGAAAAGATGAAACGGATTTTAGTTGTGGATGATTCCGCTACGATGAGAAAAATGGTAATCGCATCCCTGCGAGACTTAACCAACGTGACATTTCAGGAAGCAGGGAATGGACTAGAAGCCATAGAACAACTAGCGGTTGCTCCCTTTGATTTGATGATTTTAGATTTGAATATGCCCGATATGCATGGGCTGGAAGTGCTGAGATTCGTCCTGGGACACCCTAGCTACAATGCAACACCGATTGTCATTTTAACCACTAAAGGGGATGAAGGGAGTCGGAGTGAAGCCATCCAAGCTGGAGCAGCCTGTTATTTAACCAAACCCTTTGAACCGCGATCTCTTTCAAGTCAGGTTCATGATTTACTAACTCATTAAATTCTCTGCGCTTTCCCCCCATCTCCCCATTCTCCCCTCTCTCCCTATTCTCCCCTCTCCAATCTAATTCATCACTTGAGTACCAAGATATAAAAGAGAGAAAAACCCTCGTGTCCACCCACCCAGACCCTAAAAATTTTTTTAAAGACTTCTTAGAAGACTATTTTGCCGAATGTGAAGACCACTTAACCGTGGTGCGTCGAGAATTATTGGCAATTGAACCGTTTGTGGGAAAACAGAAAATAGAGCGGTCTGTGTTAAACGAACTGTTTCGGAGCTTTCATTCCCTCAAAGGGTTATCCGGTATGGTCGGCGTCAAAGAGGCAGAAGAATTAGCCCATGAAATGGAAAGCTATTTGCGGGTACTGCGGGATCAAGAAGTCATGCTGAGTCCGCAAGGATTTGATGCCTTACTGGGAGGAACGAAAGGACTAGAACAAACCATTGCGTCCCATCGCAACGACACCGCGTCCCCGGATATTAATCCAGCAATCGCTGCTTTAAGGGCTTTAATTCCCCAAACCGAACCAGAACCTGCTGTTGTAGAAGAGTCAACCCTTCCAAAACTGCAACTCAAAGCTGAAGAAATCACCCACTTGGAGCAGGCGGTAGCCGCCCCAGGAGCGATCGCGTGGCACTTTATTTTTGTCCCCACGCCGCAACTGTCGAATAATGGGATCAACGTCAATAAAATCCGCGATCGCCTGCAAAGTCTAGGTCCATTAATTTATGCCGCACCTCGCATGACCCGAGAGGGAAAAATCGAGTTTGATTTTCTGATCGTCAGCAGCATGAATGAGAGTACCTTTACCGGGTGGGAAAACGACGGACTGACTTGGAGTCCCTATCTGGATTCAACGGACCTCAGCCCTTCCCTAGAGGAGACGCCACCTGGAGTCCCCCCAGCAACTCCCCCGACGCCCTCCGTGGAGCCACATCCTGTTTCCGAACCGTTACCGCCCAAATCCGACCCGAGCAACCCCAAACCCGAATCGCCAGAAAGTCCCACCCCGGTCTCCCCGACAGCCCCCTTAATTTCTCAGAGTTCCAACGTAGTGCGGGTAGACCTCCCCAAATTAGATGAATTGATGCGGATGATGGGGGATTTGGTCATTACCCGGGCGCGACTGGAAGATAGTCTGACCCGCATGAAAGAGACAGTCCCTCTGAGCGACTTGCGTCCCTTGATTGAAATTAACCAAATCTTAGAACGGCAACTGCGGGATTTGCGAGAAGGGGTGATGCGGGTGAGATTAGTGCCGATCGGGGAAATCTTTGCCCGGATGCAATTTGTCGTGCGGGACCTGGTGCGCGAGACCCAGAAACAAGTCCGGGTCGAATTGAGCGGACAGGAAACCGAAATTGATAAATTTGTGGTAGAGCGGATGATGGATCCGCTGTTGCATTTAGTCAGAAATGCGGTGAGTCATGGATTAGAACCCATTGAGGACCGGCAAAAAGCGGGCAAACCCATCGAGGGAAAAATCGCCTTGAGAGCCAAAACTTGTGGGGAGATGGTGGTGATCGAAATCGAAGATGATGGGATTGGGATTGATCAACCCAAAGTAATGGAAAAGGCATACTCGCGAGGGTTGTACTCCAGCGAGAGTCGAAATCTCGGCAATCAGGGTTATGACCCTACGACTATTTTAGAGATTCTTTGCACCCCGGGGTTTTCCACCCGAGATGTGGCGGATTTAGCGAGTGGTCGGGGAGTGGGGATGGCGATCGTCAAAAATACCATTCAGGAACTGGGTGGGACCCTAACCTTTGAGACTGACCTCGGTCAAGGAACGAGATTTATCATTGAATTACCGTTAACCTTGGCGATCGCCGATGCCTTTCTCGTCAGCGTCAGTACCGAAACCTACGCGATCCCCCAGAGTTCAGTGCGCGAGGCGATCGCTTTTCCCACCAGTGCCATCACTGTATTTGAACAGACCGAAATGATTCCTTACCGAGGGAAAGTCATTCCCCTGTTGCGCCTGGAATCCCTGTTTGACTTAACCCCGTCTGACTCCCGGAATCGGCAACAGTCCCCCAAAATACCCCGGCCAAACCCGAGTCCCCCTGCCGCCACCCAATCCTTGGGAAATCCTGCCGTCTTAACCCGCCATCTGGGGCAATTCTCCTCTGGAGACGCGAATAGAACCCACTCCTCCTTACGGGTCGTGATTGTCGGCAGTGGACCCAGTACCGTCGGCATTGCCGTGGATCGGATTATCGGACAGCGAGAAATTGTAGTGCGCCCCCTAAACGACCCCTTTGTTCAAGTCCTCGGCATTTCTGGCGCGACTGAAATCGGAGATGGTCGGGTGATCTTAATTCTCGATGCCCCGGCCTTAATCCGAACCTCCACTCCCAAATAACAGCGGAACATCGCCTGTTATTGGTCATGGGTCATGGGTCATGGGTCATTTGGATTACTGAATATTCACCGACCCCGGACCCCGGACCCCGGACCAACAACCAACAACTAAAAACTAATAACCAAGGACATTAGACATCAGACCAAGGACATTAGACCCATGACCAATGACAAATCCGACTCCACTTTTATTTTTTTTGAACTGGCCAATACGACCTACGGAATTACCTCGCAAGTCGTGCAGCAGATGGAAATGATTGACCGAATTACCCCAGTTCCCAAAGCACAGCCCTTTGTTGAAGGCGTTGTTTTTTCTCGGGGACAAGTGATTCCGGTCCTGAATTTGCGCGTAAAATTTGGCCTAGAAAAAATTCCCTACGATCTTCGCACCCGCTTAATCGTTATTCATATCAATCAGCGCACCATCGGTTTGGTGGTGGATACTGCCCGAGAGTTCATATCGGTACCCATCGATGCCATGCAACCCCCCCCGGAAGGAATGCCCGGATTAAGCAGCCGTTATTTATCAGGAATTGCCACCCTAGGCGATCGGGTTGTTCTCTTACTCAATGTTGAGGAATTATTGAATGACTCAGGACCCATAGAGCGATTAAGCGTAACATGATTCAATCAGACTTTTTAATTTAAAATCAATTCAGCATTAATCCAAAAATTTAGGATTTCCTGAAACTATTTCCAAACTATTTCCAAACTATTTCCAAACTATTTCCAAACTATTTGAGAATTTGAGAGAAAATCATGGCTAAGAAAGAGACTAAATCTAACAACAAAAACAAAGTTAAGAATCATAAAATATCCCTCACATCCGAAAAGGGCAAAATTCGGTTATTTGCTAATCAGATGACCGAATCCGCCCACGAAATTTCGCGGATAGCTGAAGATGTCTCCAGCGGAGCGCTCCAGCAAATTCGCTCCCTCGATGACAACACCATCACCCTCAACCAAATGGTTTCCTCCCTCAAAGAAACCGCCACCCAAGCTGAATCTGTCGCCACCGCCACGGAGGAGCTCGTTTCCTTTGTGAACGAAATGGCTGCCTCCATTGAGCAAGTCACCGCCAGCACCGTCAGTTTAGCCACGGAAATCAACGACATCTCCACCAACACCCAGGAAACCGCCAGTTCCATCAAAAGTGTTAGCAACACCACCGAGGAAATGGCAACCTCAGGAACCCAACTCACCAGCTCAATGGGCGAAATCGCCGCCTCCATCAAAAGCGTCAGTCGCGACACCGACGAACTCGCCTCCGCCATCAACCAAACCGCCGCCTCCATCGAACAAATCACCACCTCCATCTCCGGCGTCGCCCTCAATGCCGATGACCTCAATACCGCTGCCGAAGAAACCACCTCGGCAATGGACTCAATGGCCGCCTCCATCGAACAAGTCTCCGCCACTGCCGAAAACCTCGCCGCCATGGTCGAGCAAGTCTCCGTCTCCATCGAAGAAATGGCCCGTTCCATCCAAGGCGTCGCCCTCAACAGCAAAGAAATCACCGACGCCGCCAACCTCGCCGCCAGCAGCGCCGAACAACTGGACCGCTCCATTCGCAACGTCTCCACCCTCACCCAACAAACCAACGACATCACCCGCAAAGTCGCCAGCGATGCCAGTGTCGGCGGAGCCACCGTCCAAAAAACCATCCAAGGACTCAACCTGGTGCGCGCCTCAATGGTCCAATCCGCCTCCGCCATCCGCGAAACCGGCAAACGCACCGACGAAATCAGCTCCATCGTAGACACCATCAACCTGATCGCCGAACGCACCAACCTCCTCTCCCTCAACGCCTCCATCGAAGCCGCCCGCGCCGGAGAAGCCGGACGCGGATTCGCCGTGGTTGCTGAAGAAATTCGTGCCCTAGCCGATCGCGCTGCCGCTGCCACCTCAGAAATCAGCACCATCATCAAAAACCTCCAAACCGTCGTCCAAGAAGCCGTCAACACCTCCAACGATGGCCTCAAAGTCGCTGAGGATAGCGGACGTCAAGCCGAAGATGGCGTCAGCGCCCTCAACCAAATCCTCCTCGGCATCGAAGAAACCGCCCAACTCGTCACCCAAATCACCGGCGCCTCCGAACAACAACTCAGCGCCGGACAAGCCGTCGTCACGGCGATCGACACCACCGCCTCCCAAGCCGCCCAAGTCGCCGGAGCCACCGCCGAACAATCCAAAACCGCTCAAAACATCGTTCAAGCCGCCTCCCAAATGCGTTCCATCGCCATGGAAGTCACCAAAGCCATGACCCTCCAAGCTCGCGGAGCCCGCGACGTCATGAAAGCCGCCCAAAATACCGCCCTACTCACCAACCAAATTAGAAAAGCCACCGCCGAACAAGCCTCATGTGCCAATCAAATCGTCCAAGCCGTCGAAGCCATGCGCCGCGCCGCCACCAGCACGTCGCGCGCCCTCGCCCAACAATCCACCGCCTCCGAACAAGTCAACCAAGAAGCCGGACGCCTCGCCCGCCTGATCTCCAACATCTCCCGAGGAATGGTCGAACAAAACAGCGCCAGCGACTTCATTGCCACCGCCGTCGCCAACATCCAACAACAATCCGAACAAGTCGCCCGCGCCATGACCGAACAATCCCGCGCCATCAAAGAAATGACCCTCGCCCTCAACACCATCTCCAAACAAATCCAATCAATGGTCACCGCCAACCAACAACACTCCACCCTCTCCTCTTCCATCCTCACCGCCCTCCAACAACTCCGAGATATTGCCGAATCCAACGCCATCGGTGTCAAAGAAACCCAACAAGCCACCAGCGCCTTGGTTGAACGAGCCATTACCCTCAGCGCGATCGCCAGTTCCCTGGAAAAATCCTCCTCCTAATACGGAATCCGGTTGTCTTGGGTCTACTAAACCCGCACCCGTGCATGGTGGAGGCTCACAGGACGAAGCCTGCCTGCGCAGGCTGAAGAGAAAATCGACTTTTAACAACCGGATTTGGTATAACCCCCTCTCTCCCCCTTCCCCTCCCCCTAACCCAACCCCACTCACCCAGAATCCACCCCCATGACTATCAGCATCTTCACCACCGACTCCAATCTTATCGTCCGGTCCTGGGACCCCCGTCTCGCCGAAATGACCGGACTCAGTGGAGAAACCGCCGTCGGACTCCACCTCGCCACCCTCGCCCCCAACCTCTCCTCCCGGGGATTCACCACCCGCTTTGAGCGCGTCCTCAGCGAAGGCGTCGTCGAAACCCTCGCCCCCGCCTTACACCACTACCTCATCCCCTGCCCTCCCCTCGTCCCCTCCAAATATTTCGAGCAGATGCAGCAACGGGTCACCATCGGCCCCCTGCGAGACAAAGAGCGCATCGTTGGCACCATCGTCACCATCGAAGATGTCACCCCGCGCCTAGAACAAGAACGAGAACTGCACGAACAACTCCAACGACGCCAACCCCTCACCCCTCAACCCCCCACGGACCCCGCTGAACCTGACTCCCTGGCCACCGGACCCCTCCATCCCATCCTGCAAGCCCTCCAAGATAAAAACTGGCAAGTGCGCCGGGATGCCGTCGATCGCCTCGCAGGCGATCGCCACCCTAACCTCACCACCGAACTCCTCCAACTCCTGCGCACCCAACACCGCAATCCAGGGGTCTTAAATGGCGTCCTTCAAGTCCTAGCCGCCTCCGATGTCGATATGATTCCCGCCTTGGTCGAATGCCTCCAAGACGATGACCCGGACCTCCGCATCTATGCCGCCCTCGCCCTAGGAGAACGCGCCGACAAGCGCGCCATTCACCCCCTAATTGCCGCCCTGGCTGACCCCAATCCCAATGTCCGCTATCACGCCATTGATGCCCTAGGTCAGTTACGCTCCGAACAAGCCGTAGAACCCCTGGTCACCATCGCTGAATCCAACGACTTCTTCCTCGCCTTTCCCGCCCTCGATGCCCTGATGCGGATTTGCGACAGCGCCATCGCCCCCCGCCTGCTCCCCCTCCTGAAAAACACCCTCAGTTGGCGAGTCCGTCGTGAAGCCGTCGATAGTTTGGCCCAACAAAATGACCCCGCCATCGCCATCGAACTCCTGCGAATGTTGCGCGAACAACACCGCAATCCCAACGTCCTCAACAGCGTTCTGCAAATCCTGGTTCTTAGCGATGTAGACCCCATTCCCTCCTTGGTCGAATGCCTCCAAGATGATGACCCAGACCTGCGAATTTATACCGCTCTGGCCCTGGGAGAACGTCACGATGTCCGGGCTATTCCGGCTCTGATTGCGGTCTTAAATGACCCCGATGCCAATGTGATTTATCACGCCATTGAAGCCCTGGGGCGGTTGCGGGCGGTGGATGCCGTTGAACCGTTATTAGCCCTAGCTGAATCTGGTGATTTTTTCCTCGCCTTTCCCGCCATTGATGCGCTGATTCGGATTGGCGATCGCACCATTGCCCCCAGACTCGCCCTGCTCCTAGAACACAATGAACTCCTCGGCCCCCAGGTGGCTGATGCCCTCGGTCAGTTGGGAGATGCCGATGTGGTTAAGCCATTGGCACGGTTATTCAATCAAGAACAACAGCCGATTAAAGAAATTGCCGTGGCGATCGCCGCCATTTACCACCGCTATCAAACCCTCTTTGGGGAAGGCATCCACATCGCTGACCTCACCCGCTCCCAAATCCAGCCCCCCGGCCAACACCATCTAATCCAGGCTTTAGAACGAGCCAATGCTCAGGAATTATCCGCCCTGGCCCTGATTTTGGGGTGGTTGGAAGGTCCAGCCATCGCGGAAACCCTGGCCGAACTGTTGGCTGAACCCTCGGTGCGGGAAATAGTCTTAGAGGCATTAGTCCGGTTAGGGAGTTCCGTCACTCCCTTATTGATTCGCCAACTGGATGCGGAGGATTTGGAGACTCGCAAAGCCGCAATTGTCGCCTTGGGCCGAATTGGCAGCCAAAAAGCCGTTCCGGCATTAATGGCCCAGTTGATTCAGACCGAACCCGAATTAGTCATGATTACGACCACTGCCCTAGCGCAAATTGGCGATCGCTCCTCCTATGAAGCATTAATTGGGTTATTGGGTCATCCCGAAGTCTCAGTTCGTCTCGGGGCGATCGCCGCCCTCAACTCCCTCGGCCATCCAGCCATGCCAGAACGGGTGTTTAGCTTAATGCAAGATGAGAATCCCCATAAACGAGAATCAGCGATTAAAATTGCCGGATATTTTGCTTATCCCAACTGCATCGACCTGTTGTTTGAGTTATGTCAGGACCCGTTTGAGCGAGTGCGGCGAGCGGCGATCGAGCATCTTCCTTATTTAGAGCAAGAGGACCGGGCCTTAGCCGTATTGAGTGCCGCCCTAACTCACGATACTCCCCCCGTCCGGGCCGCAGCCGCTCGGGCCCTGGGAGAGATGGAAGAAGCTCGGGTGGGTGAGTATTTGTTGGGGGCTTTGCAGGATGAGGATTCTTGGGTGCGGTATTATGCCGTTTCCGCCATTGCCAAGCTCAGGAACGCTACAGAGGGGGTTAGGGAGGAGGGGTTGTTTGAGATTCTTCAGGATTTAGCCTTGAGTGACCCGGCAAATCCCGTGCGGGCTGCGGCGACGGAAGCTTTGGGTTATTTGGGGCGCGAGAAAGCCGTACCGATTTTGGCGGCGATCGCCGAGGAAGAGGGGCAGGATGAGGATTTGGTCCGGGCGGCGTTACGCGCTTTGGGGCGGATTGAGGATCCGAGTGCCTTGGCTCCGCTGTTAAATGCCTTGAATTCCCCCCAAGCTGAACGGCGTCTGGATGCCTTGCAAGCGTTTAAGGAGCGGGGTGGGACTGAGGCAGGGGTGGCGTTGCAATGGTTGGGGGCGGCAGACCCGGAGACGCGAGTGGTCCAAGCGGCGATCGACTCTCTGGCGCGGATGGGAACACCAGAGGCGATCGCCTCCCTGCTGGATTTGACGGTGGATCCGACTTGTCGGGATACTTGCATTCAAACTTTGGCGGCTCGGGGTGGGGTTCAGGCTGCTGAACATGGGAGTTATCCGTTTAAGGAGTCCGGTATGGTGGCGATCGAGGCTTATATTGAGGCAGTGGGAAGGGGTCTACGCCATGTCCATCCAGCGGTTCGCACGGCGGTGGTGGAAATTCTGACCCGCCTGAAGCATCCAGAGGCGTCTGAGTTGTTGATTTTGGCGCTGGATGATAGCGATCCCGATGTCCGTCTCGCTGCCGTGACGGCTTTGGGTCATCTCGGTAATCATGCTTGTGAGGATAAGTTGGTGATTTTGGCCCGGACTGATTCGGACCCCTCGGTTCGTCGGGCTGCTCGAAAGGTTCTACAAAGCTGATTGGGGGATTGGTCATGGGTCATTGGTCATTTGTTATTGGTCATTGGTCATTGGTCATTGGTCATTGGTCTTTGGTCACCAGGGGAAACCGACTTGAGATCGCCGGATTGGGGAGGAGTCCGAAGTTATTGGTCTTTGGTCTTTGGTCATTGGTCATTGGTCTTTGGTCACCAGGGGAAACCGACTTGAGATCGCCGGATTGGGGAGGAGTCCGAAGTGTTCGGCCCTATTCGCAGTTTCTGCTCCCCTTGAGGTCATCCCGATGGGGGAAGCTTTAGAGAGTTTTGGATGTACCGCAATTCATGACAGTCCGGGATGTTGCGTCTCATGAAAGATTTCTATATTCTTCTATTCTAGCCATGAGATTTTTTCCAGAGCCTTTACAGTTGACGGATAGTGTTTTTACTATTCTGCGCGATTTGATTCATGAACGGGCGGGTTTATACTATGAAAATGACAAGCGTGAAATTTTAGCAGATAAACTCACGCCTCGCGTGATTGAGTGCGGGTTGAATTCATTTTTGGATTATTACTATCTGCTAAAATACGATGCGATCGCCACGGCTGAGTGGAAGTCTGTCATTGATGTCCTTTCAGTGCAGGAAACCTTTTTTTGGAGAGAAAGTGATGCTTTAAAGGCTCTAGTTGAGGTGTTGTTACCCCAATATTTGGCCGAGCGTCGCGGCACTTTTGCCCCGGGAGGTTCCTACTCGTTGTCTTCCAAACCCCTGCGGATTTGGAGTGCTGCCTGTGCTACGGGAGAAGAACCCCTCTCAATTGTGATGGCATTGGAGGAAGGGGGTTGGTTTGAACGCTTACCGATTGAGTTGTATGCTTCCGATGCTGCTTCCGGGGCGATTGCTAAAGCTCGACTCGGGGTTTATCGAGAGCGGTCTTTTCGCAACTTTCCGGCATCCCTGCGGGATAAATATTTTACCAAATCAGAATTCGGTTGGCAAGTCTGTTCTTCCCTGCATAAACGCATTCAATGGACTATTGCCAATTTAATGAATGAGTCGGAAATTGAACGATTCAGTCAATCGGATATCATTTTTTGCCGGAATGTATTTATTTATTTTTCTCCGGATTCAATTCGCAAAACTGTTGATTATTTTTATCAGAAGATGCCCAATCGTGCCTATTTATTTTTAGGGTCTTCTGAATCCCTACTCAAGCTGAATAGCGATTTCGAGTTGCGAGAAGTTGGCGGGGCTTTTGTCTATGTTAAGGAGAAGTCCATTAAAAGTTAGAGACTGGAAAGTCGTCTAGTTAGTTAGAGTTAGTTATCCTTTGAATTAAGAAGAAGGAAATTGAATAATTTCTGCTTTTAAGATAAAAAAGGATGAAATCAAGTCCAATTCATTAATGTGAAACTTTGAATCAATGGGGAGAGACATGAAGAAAGTTGTACGAGTTTTGGTAGTGGATGATTCAGCGTATGTCCGCAAGGTGGTCAAGCAAATGCTATCCCGTTCTCCCTTTATTGAAGTGGTAGGAACGGCCCGAGATGGAGCGGAAGCATTGGAGGAGATCGAAACTCTGAACCCGGATGTGGTTACTTTAGACTTGATCATGCCAGAAATGGACGGGGTGGAATTTTTGCACCAACAAATGGCTCGTCGTCCCATTCCCGTGGTGATTATTAGTATTGCTAGTGAAGGGGGGGAACAGGTCCTCGCGGCATTGGATGCTGGGGCGGTTGACTTCTTGCAAAAGCCGACGGCGTTGGCGAATGAAAAGATTTTTGAGATCGGCAATGAGTTGATTGAAAAGGTGAAAGCGGCTGCTAATGTACCCCTGAATCGCCTGCCGGTGATGTCGGAACGTCCGATCCAATTGAGCAAGGTGATGCCTTCGGTCCCCTCATCTGGGGTGGTGGACCTCGTGGCGATCGGGATTTCTACCGGGGGTCCCCAGGCCCTAGCTTTTTTAATTGGGCAGTTGCCAGCGGATTTACCTGTCCCGGTGGCGATCGTCTTACATATGCCGGTGGGTTATACCGCGATGTATGCCAAACGGCTGAATGAGATGTCGTTGATGAAGGTGGTAGAAGCGTCGGAAGGGGAGGTTCTGGAACCCGGGGTGGTGTTTATTGCCCCTGCCGGACGGCATTTAACGTTTGTTCGCCATAGTGATGGGACGGTGAAGACGCATCTGGATGCTCGTCCGTTCGATACGCTTCATCGTCCTTCGGTGGATGTGATGTTTCAATCAGCGGCGGAGGTGTTTGGCGATCGCGTTTTGGGAGTGGTGATGACGGGGATGGGTTCCGATGGCACTCAGGGTTCGGCTTGGATTAAATCTCGCGGCGGATCCATTTTTACCGAAGCGGAGGAAAGCTGTATCGTCTACGGAATGCCGCGATCGGTCGTGGAAGCGGGCTTAAGTGACCGATCTGTCACCTTAGATGGCATGGCACAGACCATTCTTGACCGGCTGTAATGGCTCCCTGGGTTGTTTCTTGTGAGGGCAAGGAAACGCCCCAGATGGGTTCGGCAAACGGGTAGGTTTCGGGTTTAAGAGAAAAAACTGTTTACGCTCGGTTCTCTAAAATTTATGTCTTCGCGATCGATGATGAGGACCTTTCTAATTGCTCCGTTTAGGGTCGCTCATTTCAGGGTTGAGCATTTTGGGTTTAGGGCAGTAATACCCCAGCGGTTTTCCAGGGAAATATTTCCCTTAACTGTTTTGGATACTGGTCTAATTCAATTTAATTAGTAAGATAGAGGTGAACAATGCTATTGACTGAAACACAAAAAAATGGATTAACTGAATTTACAAAAATGGCCTTAGCCCGCCGTACTGCTGCCTCCCTTTCGGAACTGATTGGTTTCCCGGTCGTGGTCCATGTCTCTAATGTTTCCCTTCATCCGCTCAGTGGATTGCTCACTGAATTTTCGGCACTTTTACCCAATGAAGTGGCGACGATTCATCAGCTATTTACGGGGTCTATCGCTGGGGATGCTCTGTTGTTAGTGGATTATTACTATGCTTTGATGTTGTCCAATGTATTCCGGAACAATTCGGAAATCCTCCCTCATCGCCTCGATGCCTCCGCTTGTGAGATTCTAACGGAAATTGGAAATGTTGTTTTAAATGCCTATTTAGGGATGTTAAGCAAAATGCTTCAGCGACAACTTTCATTTTCTATTCCCTCCTTTGATATTGAACATCTGGTTTCCTTGACGGAATCTCTCACCCTCGGTAAGAATGAATTTCGTTATGCTCTCGTGGTTGATACTTTATTGCAATTTCATGATAAATCTGTACCCACTCATCTCGTCTTTGTCTCTGGTGTTGTGTCTATTTCCTGCTTAATTAAAGCCATTGAAACTTGGGCCTCTATCGCTATTCCTTGTTCGTAATGAACAGGAAAATTCGATTTCTTGTCCGTGATGTTCTGGGTTAACAATCGGTTTAATTCCGATGAAACACTGCTCCTATATAAGTAGAATGGTTTTGGGTAAACAGAGAAAAAGCGAGCATTTCGGTATTTGTTAGACTGCAAATACGAAATTGCTCGCTTCAATAGTTGATAGTTGATTTGTCTGGTGATTTTAAGTCAGGTCAATGAGCTAATTTGTAACGTCGAAAGGCGAGAATGTCTTCTCGACCTTGAGCGCCTGTTAGACTTAAATTTTCCTTTGAATTTATAGCGAACGGCTCGATAAACTACATGATAATCTACATCAACTCCGCAGGCTTCTTTCAACCAAGCTTGAATCTCTCCATAGCTGTTAAACCCTTCTTCGCTTTGAATTTTTAATTTCAGTTTTTCGAGGGCCTCTGCGGGAATGGTAATCGGTCTCCCAGCGGGTTTATAAACTTTGAGTAATCCATCTAATCCTTCGTTTTTGTACTTCTGAAACCAGCGATAGAGGGTTGAGGTATCTCGCGATAGGAGTCTGGAAAGGGATTCTAAGGTGCTGACTTTACCGGATTTTAGCAAGTACAAAGCGTGTAGTCTTTCTTTTTTTTGAGCATTCGTCTCTTTTTTGAAACGAGTTTTGAGTTCATCCGCTGGTTCTTTGATATCTAACTTGAGGGTGTTCGCCATTTTACAATCGCTCTAATTAAAATAACTCCAGCTTAATTTTGGCGAGATTAACACAAACCAAGAACTCGCCCTCGCTGCTATAAAAACAGTCGCAGGCATCCTCGCGGTTGCGATCGCCTTGAAAAAGTTCATGCCGGATCGCGATCGGGTTTAGTCCACATCCGGTTGAGCTAGGGTACTCTCTACTCAATGGGTCAGAAGCGGGTCGATCGCGAAGCGCTAGGGACACAGGCATCTTTTCCTTATCCCATTTTTGGATTAAAATCAAATGCTACTCATATCTTATTCTCGACAGCCTGATGAGTCAATGGCAATCTGTCGCTACAATCGCATTACCCGAGTCTAGCTGCGAACGCTTTTTCTCATAGAAGTTTCCCCCCACCCGGGGTAACATTGGCGAGGTTTTGCCCATTCAATTAGGTTTTGATCCGGTGAGTCTTCTGTACGCGGTGCGATCGCCCACCCTGCAACCCGATTAACCTCATCCTGGTTTGGATCTCTTAAAAAATGATTAAATTTACAGCAATAACGCATCCTCTCGCTGATTGAGGACCCACTAGAGGCAATCCCCTCGGAATTGCCCCTACAGACTTTCTCCTCTGCCTAAAGCCTCGGGACACTCAGGTGAAGACAACCGAGTTTCTTCACACCCATGCTGAAAACAAAGCAACCCATCCCTTGGTCCTGAATCTATGCTGCCACCAGTTCTTGACCTTGCTCGGCAGTTGCCCAAGTTTCGTAATCTAATAATAACTGCTGCATTAATCCTTGTTTCATTTTCAGCAGGACATTTCCGAGTAAATTATTCCCCGTACTTTGAATCATCGATTTTGGCATCATCGAAAACGGTGGGGGTAGGTAAATGGTTAATCCTAACTCCGCATCCCCTCCTAAATAAGTCTTCCCTTGATTGCGATAGGCTTCCATTGTCCCACTCAGTTCTAACTGAAAGTGTTCGTTAATGGTTTCAATCCCACGCAAATTACAGCCTACGGATTCTAAACAAATCGTGCCTTCCCCATCCGCCCAAACTTTCATGTCTACGGTGGGTTCGATTTTTAAAGTAAAGAAGTTTAAGGGGCGCATTCTGAGGCGGTAGCAATTGCTACTTAACTGTTCGATGCAGCTGGGATCTGCGATCGCCCTAACAATCCGTTCAGGGGACTGCAAATACCTCTCAATCTCTACAGGTTGCTGTGGAACAGCCAGATCAACCGATTGTGTGGCAACAAACTGATAGTACATGGGAGGAGACTCTATTAATATTTGTTAAGCGGGTTTCATAAACCTTACAGTAGTTTACATTTATTGGCAATCTTTTCTATTTACCCAAGGGCAGAACTGGCGATCGCCCGCCATCCCTTATGCCGGGGGTGTATTCGGCGAAAGCACCTGACTCCCCACCGCTAACTCCGACGAGGTGGCATCCGATGCCCAATGACGATAATCGAGCAACAACTGGTGCATCAACCGTTGCTTAATCGTCAGCAACACACTCTTGAGCAATCCATTCCCCGTGGTTTCTAATAAAGATTTGGGGGCCATCCACAAGGGCGGTGGCAAATCGACTTCCACGACTAAATCCGCTTTTCCCTTCAAATAAGTCACCCCCCTTTCTTCCACCGGGGAGAGTTTCCCCACCAGATCCAGACAAAAGCGGCGATCGATATACTCAATCCCTCGGATTTCACTCCCCACGGAAACCAAATGAACGGTCCCATCCGGTTTTGCCCAGACTCTCAGATCCACTGTCGGTTGAATCCGCAGCATCATAAACTCCAAGGGACGCATTTTTAATCTAAACCGCTCTTTCCCTAATTGTTCGGTCCGAGTCGGATCCACAAGCGCTCTAATCAACCGTTGGGGTTGCCGTAGGTAATGTTGAATCGGAACAGGTTGGATGGGAACAGGAATGGAAACAGACTGAGACGCGACAAACCGGATATTATGCATGGGGGTTCAACTCAGGGTGAGGTTTCTTAATCACTACGCTATCAAAATTTACATTTTTTAACAAAGTGTAAACTTTGGCCGAGCAGGCTGTAATCTGGGCCTTATGGTGATTAAATACGGGAAATGACCCAGGGGTTATGAGAATAACTGCTTTAACTTGCCGTTAATTCTACTGTATTTCTGAGAAAACCCCTAAAAAACTTAATCAATGGGGACAAGCTCACCCCAAAACTTTCATCGGCGCACCCAGATAAGGGAATTGCAAAATATAAATCCTCCAACCGTTTAACTGAAAGGAAGATATCTGTAGGGGCGCAATGCTTGCGCCCTCCGGAGGGCGCAAGCATTGC
>NZ_JAMXOT010000447.1 GCF_024220515.1 Oscillatoria sp. HE19RPO | reverse complement strand
CCGATGGTTAAGCACCTAACAAGACTGTATGACGCCGCGCAGGCGGGCTTTGTCCTGTGAGCCTCCAGGCTTTCCTAGCGGAACGCTCATAGAACAGCCTGCGGGTTTTTTGGGGATTTTATTTTTTGGAGTTCCCTAAATGGTACGCCTCCATCACGGTCGCCTGTGAACCCAAACGGGAATTAGGAAGCGGGATTGTAGGCATGGATTTGGGATGTAAGGTGGCGATCGCCCTTAGCACTGGGGAGATGATTAAAGCCCCCCAATTTCTCGCCCAGGCTCAACCCAAAATCCGCCATCTTGCTAAAAAACTGCGTCGGAAGCGCCACCCTGAAAAACGCAAAGTTAAAGCCTCTCGGCGTTGGCAGGCAACCCAGAAACGCATCCGCAAACAGAAGCGCAAAGTTGCCAACCAACGTCAGAATTGGGTTCACCAAACAGCCACAGAAATCACCTGCCGTTATAGCATCGTGGCTACGGAGAAACTCAATCTTCAGGGGATGACCCGCAAAGGCAAACGCCAGAACAAGCAGAAAGCCGGTCTTAACCGTTCCATGCTAGATGTGAGTATGGGAATGCTGCGATCGGCAATTAAGTACAAGCTTGTGGAGGGGGAAGGCTTTTTTATGGAAGCACCCACTCAGAAGCTGAAGCCGACTCAACGATGTGCCAAGTGTTGGAATCTGACACCCAAGACATTAAGCGATCGGGTTCACATTTGCTCCAATCCAGAATGTGGTCATCGGGAGGATCGGGATACTAAGGGAACTCCAAAAAATAAAATCCCCAAAAAACCCGCAGCGTCCAGCCTGGGGCTACACGGACAAAGCCCGCCTGCGCGGCGTCATACAGTCTTGTTAGGTGCTTAACCATCGGGATTTGGATGATTTATTTGTTGGAACACCCTAATGCGGCCCAAGTCTGTGAGATTTGGGCGCGGGGTCAGGAACTGACCTCGTTAGACGTGGAGCCATCCAGCGCTACCGATTGCGGAAGCATGAAGCAACTGGGGGCGAGGAAACGTCAAAAATCTCGCGCTAGCGAGGTAGTTCATGGTGTGGAATCTGGCCATAGGGAAAGAAATCGCTAGTTTCATCGCTGAAGCAGATTAAACTGGAGTTGATTTACCCTTGACCTTCGGCAAAGGCAGGATATAATGTCATACCGCCATCGACGAAAATGGTTTCTCCATGTACATAGTCTGAATCATCCGAGGCCAACCAGACGGCGACTTTGGCGATATCTTCGGGAACGCCAATCCGTTTATAGGGAATCAATTTGAGCAGTGCGGCTTCGTCTTCGGGGGTATCCCAGGCATCTTCATTAATGGGAGTTTTAATCGCACCGGGGGCGATGCCATTGACGCGAATGCGGTGGCGGGCAACTTCTTGGGCGATACTTTGCATAAATAGTTTGATTCCGCCTTTAGATGCTGCATAGTTGGAATGACCGGCCCAAGGTATTACTTCATGAACAGAACTGATAAAGATAATTTTACCGGCAGCGCGCGATCGCCCTTCAACCACTCCTCTGCGCATAAATTCTTTCACTGCTTCTCGGGTACAGAGAAATTGGCCGGTGAGGTTAACATCCATGACTTTTTGCCATTGTTTTAGGGTCATGTCAACCAGATTTGCATCTTGCTGAATCCCGGCATTATTAATTAAAATATCAATCGTGCCAAACTGTTCACAGAGTTGAGAGAACATTTTCTGCACATCCTCTTCTTTGCTGATATCCCCTTGAATGGCGATCGCCTCACTGCCCTGAGATTTAATTTCGTCAACCACTTTCTCTGCACCTTCCGGACTGCTACGATAGTTAACGACCACTTTCGCCCCAGCCTTTCCCATCCCAACTGCAATTCCGGCACCAATTCCCGAACTTGAACCCGTCACCAAAACCACTTGATTTTCTAAAATTTTTCCATTCATCGGCTATTCTCCCAACGCGCAAAGATATTTGAGGATATTAAATTCTGCTTTAGTTTAGGAGGCGGTTCTGTAATCCTGAAACCGCCCACAGATAGAGATGGATGGGACAATTCCCCGGAAATTGGGCAAATTCCTCCCTCGTGATTCGGAAATCCGGAGTCAATGCATTAAGATTTCATGTAAAGTTGTGTAACACTGACATTTTGCACCTAGCGCCACTACCGGCGAAGGTTCAAACCCTAGCCCGGTCAAGGTGGTAAATTTAATGACGAAAAATCGTTATTTCTTGTAGGGGCGCAATGCTTGCGCCCTCCGGAGGGCGCAAGCATTGCG
>NZ_JAMXOT010000446.1 GCF_024220515.1 Oscillatoria sp. HE19RPO | reverse complement strand
CTCCAAAAAATAAAATGTCCAAAAAACCCACAGGCTGAAGCCTGGGGCTACACGGACGAAGCCCGCCTGCGCGGGCTAAATAGAGTCTTGTTAGGTGCGATCGCATCAAAGCAAGGAGGATTTATTTGTTGGAATACCCTTAAACAAGACCTGAGAGCAATTTTCTCAAGTCCGGTTTCGCCGAAACCGGCTTTTTGTGTAGAGAGGGTCAATAAATTCCCTCACCCGTTTATAGACAGCAAGGCTTGTAGCAATCCGTCGAGAGTATATTCCTCAGCTTCTACATCAACTCTGCCGAGTAATTCATCACAGGTTTTTGACGTCTGCGGACCAATTGAAGCAATTCGCACGTTATTTAATAAGCTTTGCCAAGAACGATCGCCACTGCGGGATTGGCGATCCAGTAGCTGGCAAAAGTTTCGCACGGTTTTAGAACTGGCAAAGGTGATGATATCAATACGGTGCTGTTGCAGTGCTTTCCATGCTTCCGGCGCGATCGCCTCGGGACAACCCGACTCATAAGCAGCAACTTCTTCGACAATCGCACCTTGCGTCGTAAACTCCGCAACCAATACTTCTCGTCCCCCGGTTTCCACCCGAGGGAACAATATTTTTTGTCCCGATACATCTTCGGGAAATTGTTCCACCAGGGAATCCGCGACAAAATCTGGGGGAATATAATCCGCGATTAAACTCCGCTGTTGCAAGGTGGCAGCGGTTTTTTTGCCGACGACGGCAATTTTAATGCCTGCAAGGATGCGGGTATCTTTTCCCTTGGCAAGGAGGCGATCGCAGAAGTAATCCACGGCATTGGCAGAGGTGAGAATTAACCAGTCAAACTCCGCAATTCGGGCGATCGCATCATCCAGAGACTCCCAACTAGAAGGAGGACGAATTTCCAACGCTGGCATTTCAATCACGTTGGCACCCACATCGGTAAGCATTTCGGTAAAGGTACTCGATTGTCCCGCCGATCGCGTGACGAGAACGGTTTTTCCCGTTAAACCCGAGGCAGAATTAGGGGAAGACTTGGCAGCGTGAGAGGAATAGTTAGACATGGGAACAGAATCAGCAGAATCGGGAGAGAGTGGACGACGAGAGGGGGAGTCGGGAAGCAGATAGTCGCGCAATTTGACCACTTCGCCAATGACAATCACCGCAGGAGAGAGAGATTCCCCTCGGGTGCGATCGCGGATATCAGCAAAAGTCCCTGTCCAAACCACCTGACGAGGGGTGCCACAAGCGCGAATAATGGCGATGGGAGTTTGGGGGGATTTGCCATGTTGCAGCAACTGCCGGAGGATTTCATCGAGTTGTCGAGTCCCCATTAAAATCACAACTGTCGGCATTTGTGCCAGGGTTTCCCAGTCGAGGCGATCGCAATCATGTCCCGTCACCACCGTAAACGAATGACTCATCACCGGATCCGTGAGGGGAATTCCCGCCAGTAACGGTCCGGCTAACGCCGAAGAAATGCCGGGGATAACTTCATACGGACATCTTGCCGCCTTCAACGCCTGAATTTCCTCCGTACAGCGTCCGAAAATAAAGGGGTCTCCACTTTTGAGGCGAACCACCCGCTTGCCTTGCTGACATTGCGCCACCAACAGGCGATCGATATCCCCCTGTTGCCAACTGGGTTGTCCACCGCGTTTGCCGACATGGATCCGTTGACAACCGGCAGGAGCCAATTGCAACAACTGCTCATCAATCAGGGCATCATACACGATCGCCTCCGCTTCCGCCAACAATTGCCGCGATCGTACCGTTAAATAAGCAGCATCCCCAGGACCTGCACCCACCAAATAGACAATTCCCCCTGTTTCAGTCACAATTGCTAGTCCCTTTTGACATCCTCAGACGGTATCTTACCCTGATTCCGGTGGCACTGTTGCCTTTTGTGGCAATTCTTCCTTTAACCCGGACTAAACTCCAACTCATATACGATAGAACATACGCCTTACCTCTAAATGTAGAGGCGATTCGCGAATCGCCTCTACATTTAGGGTGAGTTTTCAAAATATGGGTAAGTCTTGTAGTATTTTCGATCAGGAGTGCTTCATCGAAAATCACCTGAAACCATGTCAACCCCCCCGCAAACCATCTCCCTCCTGTGTCCCACACGCGGACGTCCGGAACAGGCATTACGACTAGCTTTGAGCGTATTAAACACGGCATCTCAACCCCAGCGAGTCGAACTGCTGTTTTATGTAGATGATGACGACAGCAAACAATCCGAGTATTTGGAACAGTTTAAAACCCATAAACCGGAATTGGACCGCTTTCGCCGCTGTGGGTTTTTATTAGGAGAGGCGATCGGGATTTCCAAAGCATGGAACGAACTCGCCAGTCGCTGCGAAGGTAACCTCCTAATTATGGCAGCCGATGACCAAACCTACAACGATTTTGGATGGGACAGTCGCCTCGACATCGAAACCCAGAAATACCCCGATGAAATCTTTTGTATGTGGTTCAACGAAGGACATTGGCAAGAAAAACTCTGTACCTTCCCCATCGTCTCGCGCAAATGGTGTCAAACATTAGGCTATTTTACCACGGGATTATTTGAATGCCTCTATGACGATATGTGGATTTGGGAAATTGCCAAACGAGTCGGCAGATTGCATTACATTCCGGATATTCTCACCGAACATTTACACTGGGGATATGGCAAAGCAGAAATTGATGAAACCTATCAACATAAACAAGTCGATGCTGACAAAAAGTTAAAACCGGCAGTCTATCGAGACATGGACTTATATTGTAGAACCGTTCCCTATCGAGAAACCGATGCCAGACGCATTGCTGCCGTGATGCAAGGACAAGTTTTCCTCTATCCCGCCGAGTTAATGGTCCCCGGCAAATCCACCATCTTCGATCGCCGAGACAAAGATTAATCTTCCCAATTGTTCGTAGTAACGACTTCAGTCGTTCTCTTCAATTGTTCGTAGTAACGACTTCAGTCGTTCTCTTTCTTAGTTTAAGGGACCAGAAACCGGGTTTCTGCGACAACTGTTGCAACTTTGCCTAAATTTATGAAAGAAACCCGGTTTCTCACCCCCTACAAAGGACCAGAAACCGGGTTTCTGCGACAACTGTTGCAACTTTGCCTAAATTTATGAAAG
>NZ_JAMXOT010000074.1 GCF_024220515.1 Oscillatoria sp. HE19RPO | reverse complement strand
GGAAGCCCACCTCAAGATGAGTGCTCTCATGGAGTTAATCCAGTAAGGTCACGGGCAGAACACCCGTTAATAGGCGCTAGGTGGAAGTGCAGTAATGTATGTAGCCAAGGCGTACTAACAGACCGAGGGCTTGACCTCATTCAACTTCTTTGATTTCTTTTCTTTATGCAGTCTTGAGGGTTTATCAACCTCACAGTTTTCCGGGTGCCTATGGCTTCGTGGAACCACGCCGACTCCTTCCCGAACTCGGACGTGAAACGCGACTGCGGCGAAGATACTTGGAGGGTAGCCTCCTGGGAAAATAGCTCGGTGCCCGGTCACTATTTAAACTAAAAAGCCTCCGGTTTCTCTACATAGAACCGGAGGCTTTTTAGTGTTTAGAGTGTTATGAAAATCATGAACAAAACTGCTCGACACAGCGAACAAAGATTTCAACTCCTATGCTCAGAGCGGTTTCGTCAAAATTAAACCGAGGATGGTGATGGGGATAGGCTAGGTTTTGAGAGAGATTGGCTCCGCCTAGAAAGAAGTAACAGCCGGGGACTTCTTGTAAAAAGAAGCTCATATCTTCCCCTCCCATCGTTTGGCACTCTGGAACAATTCCGGCAGGAGTTTCCACGACATTTTCAGAGACCGATCGCACTAAGCTCGCGATCGCCGGATGATTAATCACTGGCGGATAAAGTTTTTGGTAATCTAACTCATAGCTCGCCCCATGACTCTGACAAACCCCCGCAATGATTTGCTCAATCCGTTGAGGGATAGCCTCACCTAATTCTGGATTAAAATAGCGCACGGTTCCGCTTAAGTGGGCGGAGTCGGCAATTACATTTAACGCCTTCCCGGCATGAAGTTCCCCCACGGTTACCACTGCAGATTCTAAAGGATTGACATTCCGGGCCACAATAGTTTGCAAGGCCTGAACGATTTGGGCGGCGACTAAAATTGAATCCACGGTTTGATGAGGCATGGCCCCATGTCCGCCTTTACCCTGAATATGGCAGCGGAAAAACTCCGTTGCTGCCATTAAAGGACCGCTACGCACCCCAACAGTGCCGAGGGGGAGGTTGTTCCAGAGGTGCAATCCAATGATGGCATCTACTGCCGGATTTTCCAAAACTCCCGCTTCAATCATGGGTTTAGCACCCCCTGGTCCTTCCTCTGCGGGTTGGAAAATGAATTTGACCGTTCCCGAAAATTGCTCGGGGTGTTGGGAGAGATAGTACGCTGTCCCTAGGGCGATCGCCACATGACCATCATGTCCACAAGCGTGCATTTTTCCCGGATGCTGCGATCGGTAGGGGATCTCATTTTCTTCAAAAATCGGCAGGGCATCCATATCAGCGCGAATCCCGATCGCCTTGCCCGGATTTTTACCTTCAACAATGGCCACAATCCCGGTTTCAGCAATCCCAGTTTGATGCTTAATTCCCCATTGTTGTAATTTTTGAGTAATGAATTCAGCACTCAGATGTTCGTTAAAAGCAAGTTCGGGACGTTGATGTAACCACCGCCGCCATTCTACCAGTTGAGGCTGTAAAGCCTGTATGTCAGACCGAAGACTCGATTGATTAATTCGCTGCGGATTGAGAGATGTAGAAAACATGGGTTGAACTGTTGAAAAAATAGAGACTTTCACAATAATTACTGGGTTTTTAATAACCCAAGACCAAAAAATATAGCTTTTATCTTTGTGGAAAAAAGCGAGAAATACTCTGGTTTTTAGATGAGCAAATTGACAAGTTTTAGGGTATAATATCCACTTTATTTTAAGGGTTTAAAATCGGTAACCGGGGCAGCAGTAACTCAAGGTCGAGATTAGAGGCCGAGTGAATGAGTTGGTCTAAATTCTGAGCATCCTCCAAACAGGGAATCGTCCCCAAGACGCGAGTTTGAGTGAGTGATTCGATTAAATCGATAGGAGTTAAATCAGCAACTTCTGCGTCAGAACGAGGTTGGACACAATTGAGGATAATGCCGAGTAACGGCACTCCAGCTTGTCGGGCGAGGGCGACATTAGCAACAGCAGCGGCGATCGCCCCTAACCTGACAGGAACCACTAACACCGTGGGAATGCGCCAATCATGGGCTAAATCGGCTACAGTCAACTCCCAAGAAATCGGGGAACCCAATCCCCCCACGCCTTCCACTAGCACAAAGGAATAACGCTCTTGCAATTGGGTAAACACCGGCCAGAGCTGTTTGAGGTCTACGGAACGACCTTCCCTTTGGGCGGCCACTGGGGGGGCGAGGGGGGCCTCGAAATAGAGAGGCGTAATTTCTTCTGGGGATTGTTGTAACTCAAACAGCCGTTGATAGAGTTCCCGATCGCCGGTTCCCGATTGCAGAGGTTTCATCAGGGCCAGGGAACCCAGGGGATAATACCGTTGCCAATAGGCAGCGATCGCCGTTGTCACAACGGTTTTACCCGCATCGGTATCCGTTCCGGCAATCAGTAATGTGTTCAATGTTTTATTCCGGTCCTTGGTCATCAGTTTGGCCATCGCTTACGTTCTAGTCGCTGACGCTAATCTCAATTTCATAATTGATCCCGGCTCCTGCGGCTATATCAATTTTATAATCTCCAGGGACAGAAACCTGACCTTGCCATTGCACCAGCATCGCACCATCTTCAACCATTTGACCACTGGGATAGCGGATATCCAGACCGATCGCCCCAGAAACCACCGATACTTTCAGAATCTGGCCTCTGTTCACATTCACCACATAGCGTTTCGGTTGGCTCGTCGTGCGTCCACTCATTTGACTGCTACTGCCCCCGGAGACCTGAACTCGTTGGATGTCTATCTCCGGCGTCGGAGCCGAGGTTGGCGTCGGGACAGGGATCGCCCGAGGAGCCGGGGTAGGTTCTGGTCGGGGTCCAGGAGTGGGAGCCGGGGTAGGTTCCGGTCTAGACGGAGGAGTTGGACTCGGGGCGGGACTAGGGATAGATTCTAAACGTTCTGGCGGAACCGGGGACTGATCCCGCAGGGAACCCGGAGGGGGTGATTCGGGGGCGGTTGATGCCCGACTCGCCCGAGTGATCCGCAGCTCAAAATTACTCGGGGAGAATCCGGGTAAGCTAAATAACTCGATCTCGTATTCTCCGGTTTCTTGTAACCTTCCCGTCCATTGAGTGACGCCTCTGGATTCCCCAAGCGCCATCCGGTTGGGACCCCATACGTTCATTAAAATCCCTCGGTTGGCGAGACTTGCACTCAACAGTTCACCGGCGGTTCCTGAAACGACGTATTTAATAATTTCGTTTTCTTCCACAGTGCCTTCTACTGCCGTGGTTACCCCGGTGTCAACCTTGAGGGGAATGGTAGAAATAATCGGGTCTGCTGGGGGTGGGGGTTCCGGTTGTTGGGAACCGGGGCGTGGGATGCTAGGAATAGGCAAAGGGTTAGAGGATGTTGCCGGAGTAGAAGGGGTGGAGTTGGGATTGGGTGAGGGGGTTATAGTGGGGTCCGGATTGGGTGGGGGAAGCGGTGGAATGGTTGCCGGTTCCAGGTCCGATTCAACATTGGAAAATAAGGGAGCCGGATTCTCCTGGACATCGGGGCGATCCAGCTTTAAGAAAGAACGGACGACATTCCAAGACCCTAATCCACTCAAGAGAATGATGGCAAAGATTCCCAAGGCGATCGCGATCGGGTGGTCGAATAAAGAATCAGAACTGGTAGAGATTCCGGGTCGAGGAAAATTGGGGTCTAGGGAAGGAGAAACCACGGGGTTGGGGCCTACGGCAATAGTAGCCAATTCCGATCCAGTGGGATCGTTGCCTTGAGGAATCGGGCGTTGGACAGTCAGTTGGGCCAGAACGAGCTGGACTTCTTTGGCATACTGGTAGCGATCGCCGGGTTTGTAACTCAACATCCGATTCAGGACCCTGACCAATTCTGGCTGTACGGGATGGGGAACAAATCGTTCCCAGTGCCAGACCAGCTTGACATCATCAAATAGGTCTTGAGGTTCTCTTACAGTGAGCAAGACCACAGCAGTCACCGCTAGGGCATAGAGATCGCTACTGGGATAAGCTCGACCTGTTTGCATTTGTTCGCTGGGAGCATAGCCTAATTTTCCGACAGTTGTGGCGGCAGTCCCCTGTTCTGGAAACTGAATCAGGGTAGCCAATTCTTTCACCACACCAAAATCAATCAAGACGGGCCAGCGGTCGGATTCGCGGCGAATGATATTTTCCGGAGAAATATCGCGATGAATAATTCCTTGGCTGTGGATGTAATCCAGGATAGGTAAAAGTTGCTGCATTAACTGCAACACTTCAGTTTCAGAAAAGCGCTTGCCTGCGGATTTATACTCTTCGAGCAGGGTGCGATAGGTTTTTCCGGCTACATAATCTTGGACTAAAAACAGCCGTCCTTCTTCTTCAAAGGTGGCTCTAAACTGAGGAATTTGAGGGTGTTGAATTTGATAGAGAATGGCGGCTTCTCGTTGGAATAATTCCAGGGATTTGACCTGGGCATGGCTGCCATTTTGGGCGGGAATAAATTCTTTGAGGGCGCAGCGTTCATTAAACCGTCCTTGATCTTCGGCGAGATAGGTGCGGCCAAACCCTCCCTGACCTAAAAGACTAAGTATATGATATCGGTTTTGTAAGATGGTTCCACTAAAAATTGCGGCTTGCATAGAAGTTAAGTTCTCGTTTAAATCAGAGGGATTGAGGGGTCTTTGATAGGGTTTAACCGACTTAATGGCGATGGCTGGGCTCGCTATTCAAGATATCAGCAGGGACAAAGGGCGATCGGGCCAACCCGGATGATCTATAATCCCTAACTCAAAAGGGGAAGGACGGGAAGGAATTCGTCGTGAGTGTTTTATTCAGTCTGTTCCGGTTGGCTGTAAAGGGAACTTCTGCCGGCCCCTCCTGATACCAAATCCGGTTATGAAAAGTCGTTTTTATGGAGTAGCCTGCGCAGGCAGGCTTTGTCTGTATAGCCCCAGGCTTGAGCCTGCGGGTTTTTATAGACCGATTCCAACCGGATTCCGTATGAGTCCCCTATTTGCCCCCCGAGCGATCGGGAGTTTCCTCCTTCTATTCTGGCAAAGTTATTTCAGGAGGGCGTTCCTCAGAAACCCGCTGAATCTCAAAATTATCGATACTCATTTCAAACCGATTGAAGATGACGCGCATTTCATCATAAGCCAGGGCAGCAGAAAGACCCCGGGGGGTGGGACATTGGACGCGCAGTAAGGTTTGAAAACCGCCAAACTCTTCGTTGATATAGAAGGTTTTGGAACACTGGAAACTGATAAAGCCTTCTAGAGCAAGCTGATTGAGGGCGGCAACTCCCAAGGGAGAGTTGAGAATATTTTCCCACTGTTGCGAGACTTCTGAATCGGTCATTCGACGCCACTGCTGGGATTGAGCTTGAGGGGGATTAGGGTTTTGGCCGAAGTTGGGGGAGGCTCCTAAACAACTGGCGATCGCCAGGGTAACTCCAACTACTGTATAACGGGCAATCCAAATCGCTGCACGAGTAATCGGCTGAATTTTGTCAGTTAGATTCATCAAAAACTCCCATTTTTAAACTGGATATTAGGTCAAATCCGGCTGAAATTGACGAGGCTCATCAATGCCTCAATCAAACAAAGGACCTGCCTAGGGTTTTTGGGCTTCGCAGGGATATCAAGCTCGGTTCTCCAATGAGAGGCTACAGTCATAACCAGACAAGGGGGTTCATCACTTCATTTCATTTTTGTCAACCCGACAACCCATCAGGGCCAGAAACCCGGTTTTTTATCCGACCGATTGAGACGGTCACGAAATTCTAGGACTGGCCTGAAAGCTTGGCTTTGACCATTTCTTGAACTTTTTTGCCTTCCGCCTTGCCTTTGAGCAGTTCCATCGCTGGACCCATCACTTTGCCCATATCTTTGAGAGAGGTAGCGCCCACTTCAGCCACAATTTGATCAATGACTGTACTCACTTCTTCATCAGACAGCGGCTGGGGCAGATATTCTTCCAAAATCGCCAATTCTTGGGCCTCTTGTGCGGCGAGTTCCTCGCGACCCCCTTGCTGATATTGTTCAATAGACTCTTTGCGTTGCTTGGCGAGTCTGGAGAGGATCTCTAGTTCTTGTTCTTCCGTTAAAGTATCCTGGCCCAAAGCTCTGACGCTTACTTCCTTTTCCAGAATCAATTTTTTGATACTGCGTACTGTTTCCAGACGAATTTTATCCTTAGATTTCATCGCGGACTTGATGTCTTGGTCAATTCGTTCCTTTAAGCTCATAACGCCTCACTTTTTTTTCATAATTAACCGTTAATTTTGGAAAACCGAGTCAGGGAGGCAACGGAGGAAGCCAGCCTCCTTCCAGCCTAGCCGCAACCCAGGGGAGTCGGCAATGATTCCGGGGACATCTCAGAAGGCTTGGACAGTTTCCTGGGAAAAACAGGGCTAGGAATTGAGGCTAGGTTTAGGGAGTGGGTTGGGGGTGGGGGCGTTGTTCCGGTTTCCCTGAGTCTAAGTTAATCAATATTTAGGTAAATATAGCCCCACAAACCTGATGGTGCATAGATTAGAGGGTCATCTGTTTCCCTTTCACCCAATTGATTCATTTAATTTACCCCGGAATTTCCATATTGCTTTTGATAGAGATCCGAGAAAATAATGACGAAAATTTCCGATTGAGGTGATAAAATTTGAACCAATGAACGTCCGATGAAGTGCCTGCCGTGATCCGTTCTGCTACTTTAACCCTCCAGCCATCTCTGGCTACCTTTGCTGACCATAGCCGTCTGCGACTGTTTTCAGGTTCTGCTAACGTCCCTCTATCTCAGGAAGTGGCTCGCTACTTGGGCATAGATTTGGGACCAATGGTCCGGAAGCGGTTTGCTGATGGTGAACTTTACATCCAAATTCAGGAGTCAATCCGGGGATGTGATGTTTACCTGATTCAGCCCTCTTGTTATCCGGTGAATGACCACCTGATGGAATTGCTGATTATGATCGATGCCTGCCGACGAGCCTCGGCAAGGCAAATTACCGCCGTAATTCCCTACTATGGCTATGCTAGGGCCGATCGCAAAACAGCGGGACGAGAGTCCATTACTGCCAAACTGGTGGCAAATTTAATTACCCAAGCCGGTGCAAGTCGGATTTTGGCAATGGATTTGCACTCAGACCAAATCCAAGGTTATTTCGATATCCCCTTAGACCATGTTTATGCCTCGCCTGTCGTGTTGGACTACCTCGTTAGTAAACAACTCTCTGACATTGTGGTAGTCTCCCCAGACGTGGGAGGCGTGGCGAGAGCCCGAGCATTTGCCAAAAAGTTAAACGATGCGCCTTTGGCGATTATTGATAAACGTCGGCAAGCTCATAATGTGGCCGAAGTCATGAATTTGATTGGTGATGTAGAGGGCAAAACGGCAGTGCTGGTCGATGACATGATCGATACTGCTGGTACAATCTGCGAGGGTGCTCGCTTACTTCGGAAAGAAGGAGCCAGACAGGTTTATGCCTGTGCCACTCATGCAGTTTTTTCTCCTCCAGCGGTTGAGCGCCTTTCTACAGGGGTGTTTGAAGAGGTGATTATTACAAATACCATTCCGGTACCCGAGGATAAACGCTTTAAACAGTTGACCATCCTTTCGGTTGCCAATTTATTAGGTGAAACAATTTGGCGGATTCATGAAGATAGTTCCGTTAGCAGTATGTTCCGCTAAGTTGAAGTTGAAGCGGATGGACTCCCCGGTGAACCCAACCGCATCAGTTTAACGCAGGTCTAAAGCCTGCTTCTTTTCATGATTTAGCCCGCATCAGCGGGCTTCTTTGGGTAGAGTTGAAGTTAATCCGGCAGATGCCGGAAATCTCTGAGACTCTCTGCCATCAAATTATCGGAACTTTGCTGATTTTTCTGGCAGATATTCTGCAATATATTAAATCAATTTAGAGGCGCTTTTTCGGGAACTGAACCGATGAGTTTTTGATAAACAATGAAGCCTAAATTTAAAGATACTTTGGCATGGCAGCAAGCCGAAATCCTGATGCAACCGGCTTTGATTCGCGTGCTAGATAATATTCGCAAACACCTCGAAGATTCTTGTTGGGAAGGCACTTATGAAGATGTGCAAACCCCTTTCCCTGGCTACCTTCTTTGTTTAAAACGGGGAGAAATAGAACACAAGTTTAATGTCTGGGAACTGTGCTTTGAAATTTGTTTTCAAAATTATAGCCCTACTCATGCAGCCACGGAAAGCCGTGATGTGGAAATTGATAGCAGTTTGATTGATGAAGAGGGAGAAGTGGATTGGAATCGACTGGATGAGAAAGCCAAGCAGTTGGTTCAGGACATTTTTGCCAATTTGCCCAAGCTGTAACAAGGTTGATGCGGTCTGATAGCCTATGAACAGGTAATTTAGAGAAAACCAGGGATGGCTATGAGTGAGGAATTGCATGACCTTCAGGCGGCGAGTGGCGCAGTGTTTGCGGATTCGGACTCGGAAATTCAGGTGCCGGTGAGTTATGGGAATGACCCAGGGGCGATCGCCTCAGCATATCAGGCGGTGGCATTATGCGATCGCTCGGATTGGGGGCTGATTCAAGTCAGCGGTGGCGATCGCCTGCGCTTTTTACATAACCAAAGCACGAATGAGTTCCAAAAACTCCCACCGGGACAAGGGTGCGATACGGTTTTTGTCACCTCTACGGCAAGAACTATTGATTTGGCAACGGCCTATATGACTGAGGATACCACCCTGTTGCTGGTCTCCCCCAGTCGGCGTCAGAGAATTATGGAATGGCTCGATCGCTATCTGTTCCCTGCCGATCTCGTGGAGTTGCAGGATATCACTGCCTCGATGGCGACCTTTAGTTTAATCGGTCCGGGGAGTCAGGGATTGTTGGCCCCTTGGGGAGTGGCAGGCGATCGGCCCCATGCTAGTCATCAACTCCTGACCCTAGGCGAGATTCAGGTTAGAGTTGCCGTCGGTAGTGGATTGGCCCTTCCTGGTTATACCCTCATTTGCGATCGCCATGATGCTGCATCCCTGTGGAAATTCCTCACCGATGACGGTGCCATTCCCTTGGGAACCCAGGGGTGGGAACAACTGCGAATTCAGCAAGGACGTCCTGCACCCGACTGCGAACTGACGGAGGATTACAACCCCTTAGAAGCGGGATTATGGCACAATATCTCGTTTGATAAAGGTTGCTACATCGGACAGGAAACGATCGCCCGCTTGAATACCTATAAAGGGGTGAAGGTGCAACTGTGGGGGGTCAAACTCACTGCACCCGCATCCCCAGGAACGGTGGTGACAATGGGAGAGGAGAAAGTTGGCACCCTCACCAGTTACACCGACAGTCCGGAAGGCCCTTTTGGGTTAGCCTACATTCGCACGAAAGCTGGAGGTGCGGGTTTGCAGGTGCAAGTGGGTGAGGCGACTGGGGAGGTTGTGGATATTCCGTTTGTCACCCGAGGATATTTGGGGTAGTCATTGGTCATGGGTCGGTTGTCATTGGTCATTGGTCATTGGTCATTTGTTGTTGGTCCTTGGGATTTTTGACGACTGAGGACCAACAATACCTGGGGAGTTTGGGTCCACAACAATTGACCCGTGACAAATGACAACCGACCCATGACAATTGACAATTGACAATTGACCAATGACAAATGACCAATGGCTACAGTTCAGGGCGCATCCAGCAGTTAGGGGAGGGGTCTTCACAGGTTTTGGATCGAGAGACGTCGTTTAAGGAGTAGAATAAAAAGAGGGAATGTGCTTGCACACATTCCCGGCTCACTAAAAATTTAAACTAAAAGTATGATAACACCCTTGGAAGGATTGATGGCTGCTAACCTCAACTGTCCTACGCCACTTTTCAAAACTAGAAACAGCTTCAAGTCTAGTTGCCCTCGTGTGGGCAGCATGGCGCGTGGGATTAGAATTGGCAAGGCAAGTGGTAGAGTTGACACTCCCCGGTCTAAAGACACGGGGATTCTTTAGAAGGCAGTCGTAAGACTGCTAAACCCTACTCAGCCGTAGCCTTTCGGCAATCAAGGCGGTGCCAATTGCCGCTATTCTCTCTGCCCGAAGGCATTGAGCCT
>NZ_JAMXOT010000073.1 GCF_024220515.1 Oscillatoria sp. HE19RPO | reverse complement strand
ACGTTCGTTTGTAGATCAACAGAGTAGCCCCGTCAATGTCGGAGTAAATGCTTGCGCCCTCCGGAGGGCGCAAGCATTTACTCCGACACATACCTTCCTTTCAGTTGAACGTTTGGAGGATTTATATTTTGCAATCCCCTATGTAGGACTTCCTATAGTCCTATATGAGGGAGATGTTCAGTTGGGGGATTGCGCTGACCCTGACGGATGAGGAGGGGGTGCCGAAATCTCCCATGACTTTAAACGGGTTAAAATAGCTTGTGCCGTTTGGGGGCGACTGTGCCAGTCGGGTGCCATCAAGTCATCGAGTAACTGTGCTAACTCAGGAGAGAGGTGCGGAAGGTGACTGCACCAGATGAGCTGTCCTTGAGGGGTTTCGGGAAAGTCGAGGGGGGTTAATCCAGTTAAGGCATATAAAAAAGTCCGGGCGATCGCGAAAAAATCCGATTGGGGTTGGGTATCCCCGAGGAGTTGTTCCGGGGGTGCATAACCGGAGGTTCCCACCCGGGTACTTCGATTGTGGCGATCGGCGACACTGCCAAAATCAATCAGTTGCACTTGTCCATCGGGTGTGAGAATCAGATTGCTGGGTTTAATATCTCGATGCACCACCCCTTCGTGATGAATTGTGCCGATGATGTCCATCAACTGGGCTAACCAGTTGCCAGCAACGGTTTCGGAAATAGGACCTTGTTGCTCAATCAGTTGTTCTAGGGTTTTTCCGGCTTTTTTTTCCATGACGAACCCCTGGAGGGATTTGCGATCGCCCAGGGTGAGGATAAAATATCCCCCCGGTTCTACCAGGGGAATCCCCGGATGTCGCAACCAGATCAAGACTCGTGCCTCTTGTTTAAACAAGCGGACAAAATCAGGTTGAGTGGTAAATTTAAGGACTTTCATCACTTTGGGGGTTCCCCATTCCTGTTCTCCCCAATCCTGAACTTCATAGATATCGCAGGGATAAGCGGGATTGGGGTCTCGCAAGGGGGTTTTGATGCGATAGCGATCGCCAATCAGTAAGGGAGAACCGCAGTTGCCGCAGTGACTCTCGGTATCGGGGTTTTCCCGCTGGATGCAGTTGGGATTAATACAGTAACTCACAACCCATTTTAGAATATGATTGGCTCGAAGATGAGCGAGGGGAAACTTGGCTTTTTTGCAACGGTGAAAGCATTTTTTTGTGAAAAGCTGTCTACCTTAAGCCAAATTTCCCCGAATTGGATTGGGAACTCTAGGCGATCGCCTAGGGAAAACCCAGTTTAACCCGCCATAATCGCAAGCAAGTTACGAAGGTTAGCGCTGGCATATCCCACATCCATTTGGGTTTTATCTTCGAGTTTTCCAGCAATGGCTTCGAGTTGAGCAATCAACTCATCATATCCCCCACTTCGCATCACGAAAAGTTGCAACTGGTTTTTAATTTGTTGCACCATTTGGGGTTTCTGAGCGGCGGCAGCTTTGCCTTTTTTGCCGGTAGTTTGCACTGCGCCGAGATTATGTTGGATTAAAATTCTTAAACTTGAGAGTTTTTGAGTTTTCACCAACTCTTTAATCTCTTCACAGGCATTTTCCACTAATTTAGTGGTGACAAACTTCATCATCAACGGTTGTAAGGTGAAGAAAATGTCGCTGGCTGTTTCCTGTTTTTCGATTAAGGCGCGGCGATCCAAGGAATCGAGGTTTTTGAGCATATCCGAGAGGGATACGGATAATAACATATCCTCGCGCAAGCCGGAGAGAGTAACCGGAGTCTTGGCGATCGCCAACCAGTACAAGATTTCTTCTTCTGAGGGAGATAAGCGCCCGAAATGCTGCTCTAGTAACTGAGTCAGCGTATCTTCGATAAACAACTCGGTCGCTTTGAGGAAAGTGGCGGTATTTCCATTAAAGAATTCTTTAATGGTTGTGGCAACAACTTTATACCCTAAGAGATTATCTCCATAGCGTTTAACCATTTCACCCCACTCTTTTTCCGTGGGGGCCACTCCTTTATCGGCAAAGATTTCCCGGGCGATTTCGTGGGAATCCATCGGTTGCAGGGTCTGGACTTTTTCCCCATGCAACAAGGCAATTTCAGCGGGTTCTTCCGTGGTAACCAGGACGAAACAGCTTTGATGATTGGTTTGGGCAATCCGTTTGATGAAATCGCGATAGTTTTCAAATCCTGGACGATAATTCCCGGCGAGTTCATCCCCTTGGAGCAAGGCATCGATATCGTCTAAGATGATCAGGCAGCGATTCTTTTTCAGCAAGTCTAGCAGGCGTAAGATTCTGCCGCTGAGATCATCGGGAATATCCGGTTTCTTTTGGGTAGAAAGGGTTTGCAGCAGGTTCCCTAACAAGTCTTCGAGTTTGGGGGTTGCAGCAAGGGACCGCCACACCACGAACTCAAACTCGCTTTCAAGTTGTTTAGCAATTTGTACGGAAAGTACGGTTTTGCCAATACCTGTCATGCCTAAAAGGGTGACTAACCGAGAGCTTTCATCGATAATTAATTCTTCTAGGATTTTAAGTTCTTCGGTGCGTCCGTAAAATTGGGATACATCCGGCGATTCACCCCAATCTTGGCTGCGACTTCCGGTAGAGACGACTTCGGTAGAAGGTTCGGCTGCTGCTGCCGGTTCAGCTTTTTTGCGGGAAGTTGTAGCCGGTTCGGCTTTGGCTTTCCCTTTGGTTTTTGTGGGTGCTGGTGCTTCTGTTTCTTGGGCTTGGTATTGATAGAATAGCTGATGCCGCAATTCGGCCAATTTGCCCGGACCGCGCCCGTAAATGCTAAATTTTCTGTAGACTTCGCCGAGTCGTTTGCGAACCGCAATATTGCTGATCCCTAGGATCGTGGCGATCGCGGCGGTGGAATTGCCGTCAAGTGCCATCATGACGGTTTCTAACTCAGCATCGGAAACGCCGCGTTCTTTCGCGACTGCGGTTAAAAATTCGGGGGGAATTTGGTTAGTCAAGGTTTCTAAATCTTTACAAACGATACAACGTTTTTCATTATACTGTGTTTCTAACGATTTGTTGCCCGCTTCGGCGATCGAGTCAAAAATTTTTAACGGATTGAGTCTTGTACCGATGGCGATCGCCCTTTCACCCTAGCAATCAATGTTCTAACCCCTCTCCCCTCGTGGTTTGGACGGTGCTAGAGCGTCTGTTCGGGCTGTTTATTTCTTTAGCTACTTGACAATATTTTATCGATTATGCATCAGCACTTTGAATAAAAAATCAAGTGCCTCCCAGATATTTCACTCATCCTGGAAAAAAATGCACCCTAGAAAGATAAAAATTTTCATCCCCTCACCTCCCTCTAACTCAGGGGTTCGGAAAATATCCCCATGCCGCATTGGACACCCCCAGTTCTCCCGCCCTTTGAAGACAATCGGGACAAGAGCAACTGTTTGTTAATCCCAATGGAGAACAGAATATATACTTAGACAAAAAGCCATAAATTTTAACACAAGGCATAGAAAAAATCAACTCACGCAACAAAAAGTGACAAAACTTGCGATCGCCGATTGCGATCGCCTGCCCGTCAGGCATCCCCAATTCCCCAACCCCAGCGGAAACCAGAGGGTGAACTATGCTTTGTATTTTCCCCAACTCCAGGTATAAAGACTCTATCCGGGCAACATCACCCCTCACCCTCACTCCGACATTCCCCCTAAAGCCCGCAATCGGGCCAAATCTAACAAGCGAATCCGCGCCCCCTCAATCTCCAAAACCCCCTCACTGCTGAGTTTCGCAAACACCCGAGAAAGCGTCTCCGGAATCGTCCCCAAAAAAGCAGCCAATTGCCCTTTCGTAATATCCAATTCCACTTGTTCCAAAGTACCCTGGGGTGAATCACTTAAGTACAGAAGATAAGCAGCCAAGCGTTGCGGGACATCCTTCAACGACAAATCTTCCACCACATGAGCCAACCAACGCAGATGACGGGCAAAAATTCCTAACAAAGTTATGGCAATATTGGGATGAGCTTGCATCAAGGCCACCAATGCAGACCGGGGAAAGAATAACACCTGAGTGGACTCTAGGGCAGCAGCAGAAGCGGGAAACGGTTGACCATCAAAAGCAGGCACCTCCGCAAAATGCTGACCCGGACCAAAGATTTGCAAAATCTGCTCTTTGCCTAAGGGAGATTGTTTAAACACTTTAACTCGACCCGAAATCACGATGAAAAAACCAACTCTTTCATCATCGCCCTCCCAAAACAACACCTCTGCTTTTTGATAGGATTGCCCGATCGCAATCTGGGCAAGGGCCTGATGCTGGTCTGGGGGTAAACTCTGAAACAGGGCAGTTTGGGCAAGAAATGCGGGTTTATCAAAAGATTGGTCTTTCAAGAGGGGATTTCCAGGACTGGATCAACTCATTGATTTGATTGTACCGGCAAAACGGGCTGATCCAGAATGGGGTTGAGAAAAACTCACACCCACCGGACCTAACCCCCCAACCCCCTTCCCTTCAAGGGAAGGGGGAGAAGAGGGAGATGGGGGAGATGGGGGAGATGGGGGAGAAGAGGGGGAAATGGGGGAGAGGGGAAAATAGTTTTTCACGTTAATCTAGCAAACTTGATATGAGCCCTGATCTCTATCCCTGTAGGGGCGATTCGAGAATCGCCTGTGCCAATTAGAATCAATGCTTCAAATCCGCCTCAATCTGAGATGAGAACCGAATCGAGTATAAATCTGGCTTTCTTTGACTTAAGTCAAAGACATTCCCCGAGGGCCAACTTACAGTAGAGATAACAAGACGAAAGCGACCGAGAGGTAAGATCATGTATTGCAGCCAATGCGAACAAACTGCCGGTGGAGAAGCCTGTTATCAATGGGGTGCCTGTGGTAAAAGTCCCGAAGTGGATGCCCTGCAAGATTTATTAACCCATTTATTGCGCGGACTTGGACAAGTGGCGATCGCCGCCCGGAAACAAGGAATTATTAACCGCCAAGCCGATCGCTTCACCTGCGAAACCCTCTTTTCCACCCTCACCAACGTCAACTTCGACCCCGAAAGTTTTGTTCACTATATCCATCAGGCGATCGCCCTGCGGGATGGATTGAAAGCGCAACTGCAAGCTGTCGCCCCCGAGGTCCGTTTTCCCGAAGGTCCCGCCACCTTGGAACCCGCCCCCACCCTCGATCAATTAGTCCAACAAGGTCGAGATGTAGAATATGGATTTATCTCCAAATCCGCCCAAGATGTTGATATTTTCTCCCTCAAACTGACCATTATTTATGGACTCAAAGGCATCGCCGCCTATGCCTACCATGCCCAAGAACTGGGACAGGAAGACGATCGCCTCTATGCTTTCTGTCATGAAGCCTTAGCTGGACTTGACGCCGTGGATTTGACCCTAGAAGACTGGGTACAAATGGCCTTAAAAGTCGGGGAAATCAACCTCTTGGCGATGGAACTCCTCGATGCCGGAAATACGGGCAACTATGGTCATCCTGTCCCCACCCGTGTTCCCCTGGGAACCCAACCGGGTAAAGCGATTCTCGTCTCGGGTCATGATCTCAAGGACCTAGAGGAACTGCTTAAACAAACCGCGAATCAGGGAATCTCTGTTTATACCCACGGGGAAATGCTGCCCGCGCATGGGTATCCGGGACTCAAGCAGAAATATCCCCATCTGTATGGTCATTATGGGACCGCATGGCAAAATCAAACCCGCGAATTTGCGAAATTCCCAGGGGCGATCGTCATGACCACCAACTGCCTGATGCCACCCCACAACACCTATATTAATAGAGTGTTCACCTGTGGCCCTGTAGGTTGGCCCGGATTGGCCCATATTGAAAACCGCGACTTTAGCGATGCGATCGCCTGTAGCTTATCCATGCCAGGATTTACCGATAACACCGACCCCCGCCAAGTCACCACCGGATTTGCCCGGAATGCCGTCTTGGGTGTTGCCGATGAAGTAATCGCCGCCGTCAAACGGGGAGATATTCGCCACTTCTTCCTCGTCGGCGGTTGCGATGGGGCCAAACCCAGCCGCAACTATTACACCGAATTCGTGGAAAAAGTCCCTGAAGACTGCGTTGTGCTCACCCTAGCTTGTGGCAAATTCCGGTTCTTTGATAAGGAACTCGGAGACATTGGTGGAATTCCGCGCTTGATGGATGTGGGTCAATGTAATGATGCTTATTCAGCCGTGCAAATTACCCTAGCTTTAGCCAATGCCTTTGGGGTGGGAGTAAATGAACTGCCATTGTCGATGATTTTGTCATGGTATGAACAAAAAGCAGTCTCGATTTTGCTGACGCTGTTCCATTTGGGAATTAAAAATATTCGCTTAGGGCCAACCCTGCCTGCATTTATTTCTCCGAATGTGTTTGAGTTGCTTTCCCAGACTTATAATCTCAAGGCGATCGGCACTCCCGAGGAAGATTTAGCCGCCTGTTTAGGGACGACTGTCGAGGCATAATAAGGTCTATAAAAACCCGCAGGCTTAAGCCTGGGGCTACACGGACGAAGCGGTGCCTACGCAGGCTGAAATAAAAGCCCGCAGGCTCAAGCCTGGGGCTACACGGACGAAGCGGTGCCTACGCAGGCTGAAGTCGAGGCATAATCTGGTCTATAAAAACCCGCAGGCTTAAGCCTGGGGCTACACGGACGAAGCGGTGCCTACGCAGGCTGAAGAGAAAACCGACCTTTACCACCCGGATGGGGTATGAAAAGTCATTTTTATAGAGGAGCCCGCGCAGGCGGGCTTTGTTCGTATAGCCCCAGGCTTGAGCCTGCGGGCTTTTTCTTATTCCCAATCTGGGTAGGGTATCCAATTCGGTTTTCAAAAGTCTATAAAAACCCGCAGGCTTAAGCCTGGGGCTACACAGACGAAGCGGTGCCTACGCAGGCTGAAGAGAAAACCGACCTTTACCACCCGGATTGGGTATGAAAAGTCATTTTTATAGAGGAGCCCGCGCAGGCGGGCTTTGTTCGTATAGCCCCAGGCTTGAGCCTGCGGGCTTTTTCTGTGGACTTCTTCCAAATCGGGTTGTCTCAAGTCATGTTTAGAGAGGAGCCCGCGCAGGCGGGCTTTGTCCGTATAGCCCCAGGCTTAAGCCTGCGGGCTTTTTATATTCTTGAAAATTTAACCCATCTGGTTGATAAACCGGGCTTTTTTTTAGTTAAATTTAGGGAGAGTTACCTACGCGAAAATGCCCTCGTGAATTTTTCGAGAAAATGTTAGGGTTGGCAAAGTAATTGGGGGGAACTCTGATGCATCCCGATAGGGGAAGAGTCGAGAAGCTCCAAGCCATCCCATAGACTCCGTTAAATCACGAAATTATGAAAACTACGACCCAGTTAATTGTTGCAGCCGTTGCTCTATTTACGTCTTCTTTTATTAATGTGGCATCGGTTTCTTATTTGATTAATCGCATGAGTGATGATGGTCGAGTGGTGAATCATGCCGGAATTATCCGAGGTGCGGGCCAGAGATTGGTTAAGTTAGAACTGGCTGATGTGGAAGAAGATGATTTAATCAATGAAATTGAGCGAATCATCCAGGGATTGATTGAAGGCGATCGCGATTTAAAACTTCCGCCAGCAACCGACCCCAATTTTTTACAGAAAATGCAGGCAGTTCAAACCGGGTGGTTTACCCTGAAAGCCATCATTCAAGAGCATAGAACTGCACCCCAGGGAGATGAGATTCTCCTGGAAGAGAGTGAATTATTTTTTGAATTGTCCAATGCGGCTGTATTTGCGGCTGAAGATTTTGCCAAGGGGAAAGTTCAGTTAACTCAAGTCAGTCAAATTACTTTGTTTTTATTAAATTTGGCCGTATTAGTAGGGATTTGTTGGGTCACCCATATTCTCCAGTCTCAAATCAAAAAAGCGATTGTGGCGATCGCCTCCTCTTGTACCGAGATAGCGGCGATCGTCACCCAACAGGAATTGGTGGTTTCCATGCAAGCGGCTTCTGTCCATCAAACCACCAACACCACCACCCATATTCGTCACAGTTCAGCGGAGTCCGCCCAGGAGGCGATCGCCGCAAAAGAAGCCGCTTCGGCTGTCATGAATTTAGCCGTAGAAGGAGGTAAAACCGTCCATGACCTGTTAGAAGAAATGGCAACTGTGCAAAATAATTCTAGTGCAATTTATCATAAAATTACTGACTTTAAAGAACGCATCCGACGTATTGAAACCATTTCTAATATGGTCAGTCGCATGGCGAATCAAACAAATCTTTTAGCCTTAAATGCAGCCATAGAAGCCAAACGTACCGGAATTGATGGCAAGGGATTTACGATTGTAGCGGCTGAAATTCGTCAGCTTGCCAACCACAGTAAAAAATCTGCCGAAGAAATTCAACAGTTGGTTGCTGATATTCAAGCTGCGATGAGTTCCACCTTACAGGTAACCCAAGAAGGAAGTAAAAAGGTAGAACAATCTGTGGAAAGTATCCAGAAGATGACGGCAGCCTTTCAATCCGTTGCCGATGCCATTGATGAAATTTTCACCCGCAACGCCCGCATTTCTTTGAGTGCACAGGAACAAGCCAACGCCATTCAGCAAGTGGTTGAAGCAATGGATTCTATCAACAATGGGACGAAAGAAACCGTGAATGGTATCGGTCAAACCAAACTGGGAATGCAGCAACTCAATCAAGCAGCATGGAGTTTAAAGACAATGGTTTAGCAAAACTGCCGGGGTGTATCTTCAGATTCAGACTCGTGAGTTAGAGTTGAGACTGCGAACAATCCAGTAACTAATCGATAGGGCAAAAATGGCAACAGCTAAACCCAGTAAGGCAAATTCTGAATATTTTTCTAGGTCAAAAATAATAATTTTTCGGGCAACAGCAACCAGAGATGTGACAATCACCAGTTCCACTTGCACCGTATGTTTTTTCATATAGGCTGTAATATTCTCTAAAATTTCCATAGAAATCAGAACATTCAGGAACAAGCCAAATATTTCAAATAATGTATTTGTTAAAAAGCCCACAGGTTCAGTCAGCAAGACTTGAGTTAAAAATACAATCAAGTCAGCCACCGCAACTAAAATGATTAGAATCATTAAAATTGACAAGACTTTGGCGATCGCAATCTGAATTTGTTCGGTAATATGAACAAAATTTTCATCTCTAAATCCATCGCTAATTCGGTAATACCATCTTCTCAAGCGTCTCATCGTTTAACGTAAAAATAAAAGAACTCCGCACAGCCACCAGGGGGGTACCGGCGCTCATCCGCCAGCGACCCCCGCAGTAGTCGTCTATACCCCTGCCGGTGCTTTTGCCAACACCTCGGGGCTTAAGACCTGATTGAGTTTACCACTGCGATACCCTTCTAGGTCTAAATTAACGTAAATAAACCCAAACTCTTGAAAGGCAGCCACTAAAGCAGGCAAGTCCGTAATTAAAACAAATTCCTTGATTTGTTCCGGGGGTAATTCAATTCGGGCGCTGTCTCCTTCGGACCGAACTCGGAGATTTTTGAGTCCTAATTTTCGCAAATAACGCTCGGCGCGACCCACTCTTTGGAGCTTTTCTACAGTAATTTCTTCCCCATAAGGAAAGCGAGAACTTAAACAGGGTTGGGCGGGTTTATCCCACCAAGGCAAGTCTAAGAATTTCGCCAGTTGACGCACTTGAACTTTGGTGAGTCCGACTTCCGCAAGAGGCGATCGCGCTCCTCGTTCTTTCGCCGCTTGAATCCCCGGGCGATAGTCATGCAAATCATCCCCATTCACCCCATCTACCACATAAGGATATCCCCGAGATATCGCCAAAGGTTTGAGGGTATCATGGAGTTCACTTTTACAGAAATAGCAGCGATTCACGGGATTAGCAGTGTAATTGGGATTCGCCATTTCTTGGGTGGTGACTTCTTCATGAGCAATGCCAATTTCTGCCGCTTGAATCCGGGCATCTTCTAAGTCTTCTGGAAGCAGAGATGGGGAAACCGCTGTCACGGCTAACGCTTTCTCTCCCAGGGTATCGTAAGCAATTTTGGCGACTAAGGTACTATCAATGCCGCCGGAATAGGCAATTAATGCCCGGTCCATTTCTTGAAAAATTTGTTGAAGTTGTTCGAGTTGTTGAAGTTGTTGCATGAGGAGTTGAAGTTAAACAAAGGGTCACAGAGTCAAATTTGGAGGCGATACCGGCGTTAGAAAAAGGGTTGCATTGTCCAGAAGACCGAACCCCTAGGACAGGAGAGAAAGATGCCGGTTTAAAATTCCCGTCGAGAAAAGATTAAATTGGCGATCGCCAACAGGAGCACGATGTAAAATAAGGCGTAAATGAAATTGAGAACCAAGGTCCCCCCATCGGGTAATATCCCATAAACCGCTTGATTTTTGAGGTCTAACCGGGATAAGTCAGGTAAGATTAAATATAACCCTCGGGTAATTGCTTCAACCGTGGGACTTTTACTCAGTTCACCGGCTTGAACAATATCCTCACTCAGGTGTCCCATGACATAAACGGCAAAAGTCAGGAGGGTTGCTAGTAATGAACTGGTAAAGACACTTAAGGCGATCGCCACTGCCGTGAGTAACGACAGTTCTAAAAATAGATAAAACGCCGCAACGAGCAGACTCAACAGGGGATAATCTATCTGAGATAAACTCATCAACCCTAAATACAACGCCATCGTCACCGTAATCAGGACCGCTAGAACACCACAGAGTCCGAGATGTTTGCCGACGATAAATTCAGCACGACTAATGGGTTTAGCCAGCAAGACGAGAACCGTGCGATTTTCGATTTCATTTTGGATCGGTGCAGTTCCGACAAATGCCGCAACAATTAATCCCAAAAAGCCGATCGCCGCAATTCCCAAATCCAGCAGAATTTTGTCCTCAGTGAGAACAGCATATTCTGGGAGAAGGCGCATTGCCCCGATAAAAAATAACCCAAACACCATGATAAAATAGAGGACGCGAGCGCGAATCACTTCCCAAAAGACATTGTTGGCGATCGCTAACGTTCTGCCTGGGTTCACCAAGACACCTCCTCGCTTCAATTTCAACTTTTCTCGATTTTGCTATGAGCAAATTTTAAAGGCATAGGGGCTAAAATGCAATAGAAAAATCCCGGGACTTTGCCCAGTCAATCTAGCCGCCGAGAATCGCCTCTCTCTTTCTATTTTAATCGAAACCTTGTCCGAGTAAGGGGATGGGTCCGGATTTGCGATCGCTCGTGGGTCCGCACTCCATCTGTGCCCGATCTAACGCCTCTGCCGGAGGGCGACTGCTGGCGGGTTCCGGTTGCCGAAAGGTTCGAGAAATTTCGCAGGATTTTTCCAGGTAATATTCCTCCCCGGTTAAGGGCAACCCTGTCCAAATCGCGAATAAGGTGATACCATATCCAGCCTGACGCTGAATCACCGTTCCCCGCAGTTCCCACCATTGATTTTCTTCAATATTCGGTAACCTTTTTTTAACCGTTTTATCCATCTCAATCCGGTTTTCTAGCAATCCTGAAATCACTTGATCCACTCTGGGCAACTGTTGCCCCTCTATCTGTTCCCGGAGGAAAGCTTCCATCTCGTTAATCAGGATATTTCCTTGGGGGATTTCCGGCGCTTCAATTCCCCGATAAATTGCGAATGAACTGCGGGTTAAATCCTCCGTTAATAAGCTCGGATAATTTATCATCCACTGATTTAGTAAAAATCCAAATTGCAACCATAAACTAATCAAAACATGAAATAAAAACATCACCGTTAATTCTTTCAGCATTGAAATAGGAGGCCAACTGGGTAAGAGTTGCCCTCTAAAAAATTTAGGCACGGACCGCACCGAAGCAGTCAACAAGGGCCAGGTGACAATCATCCCTTGATGTCGCCAATTCTCGGGTAAGTCATCTAACAAGAGAATACTAAGTAGCAATCCCACAATCCAAGGACCGATCTTGATGCCCAATACTGTTATCGGTCGTTCCCATTGCCACCAAGCTGTTCCCAGCACAAAAAATATCAAGAATCCCGTATGGGTAAAATGATAGGCATTCAAAGCCGGAGGAACCAGTAGCCAGGAAAAGACAGAGAGCAACCCAGAAAATATGCTTAATAAAATCAAGGTTTCCCAACAAAAGGGTCGGGGAGGTCTTAATCTATCGATCCAGTATTTGAGCATTTTAGCCAATGAAACGGTGGAGGATAGGAGCCAGAAGCTACTCAGGGTATATTGATGCCTGGTTTGGTGATTATTCCAGGCTCTAGTTGCCGATTACCCTATCTGGTGTAATCTGAACTTAGATTTTAAAAGTCTTTTAACCATAATACTAATAAAATCACGCTATGACTATAGGAATGACCCCATAAAACAGCCATTGCTTGTCGTCGTTCAGGGGCTTTTTTAATTTTGCGAGTGTAATATCTCGCATCTTCTTCTAAGTCAACTTCAGCTTCTGTTTTGAGCGGATAAGCGGAGTCAATGATTTTATTGAATAAATTCAAACTAATGAGTTTGATAGCAAAGTTGGCCCAGAATAAAACAAAGCCAATTCCAAAAATTAAAGAAAGACTGCCCTCTCCTAATTGATTCAAAAAAACATAGGTAATGAGTTTGATTTTGAGGGTGGGGGAAAGAAAAGGTTCGATATAGAAGAAAAATATCCATCCCACACAAGTGGAAATTAAATTAATGGATAGGGCATATTCAACGCTAGTTTTCCGGCTAACTTGACAGCGAGCATAAAATACAGACGATTCAATGGCGACTGAAATTGTTAAAATAAAGGTTTGAAGCAAAATAGTCGGCAGAGGAAAAACCATAGTGGCTATTGACTCCTAATCTTGCCTATTCTACCTGACTGGGAGGGGGTTGAGTGGGGGAGATGGGGGAGATTGGGGAGATTGGGGAGATGGGGGAGATGTTTGTAGTAACGACTTCAGTCGTTACCGCGTTACTTGGCATCCGCCAAGTAACGCCCCATTGGAGGCGATCGCACCCAGTCCCCAAACAGGCGCTTAAGCCGCTCAGTGTGAGTGTCATGGCGTATGCCATGACACGATAGCAACGACTGAAGTCGTTACTACAAACGATCCGGAAACGACTGAAGTCGTTACTACAAACTTGGACCATCCTCCCCATCTCCCCCATCCTCCCCATCTCCCCCATCCTCCAATCTGCTGTGAATTAGGGAAAAGGGGACGAGAACTCTGATAATAAGAGGAGAAGGCATTCATAAAATACAAAGGAGCTATGACAAGAACTGGCATCGGCATTCGCACGGCGGTTTCCCACGAGCGCATCGTAGGTCAAATTCACGTTTATGATGGCGCGGGAAAGGGGAAATCCCAGGCGGCCCTTGGAGTCGTGCTGCGTTCGATTGGCTTGGGCATTAATACGCCCCTGCAAAGCAGAGTGCTGCTGTTGCGGTTTCTCAAGGGTCCGGCGCGGCATTATGAGGAAGATGCGGCGATCGAGGCTTTGCAACGGGGTTTTCCGCATCTGATCGATCAAGTTCGCACGGGAAGGGCGGAGTTTTTTGGACCGGATGAAATTACTCGGTTTGACCGACTGGAGGCGCAACGGGGATGGGATGTGGCAAAAGGGGCGATCGCCTCGGGTCTCTATTCGGTGGTGGTGTTGGACGAAATTAATCCAGTTCTGGATTTAGGATTACTCTCCACCGAGGAGGTGGTTCGTACCCTGGAACAGAAACCAGAACATCTGGAAATTATTGCCACGGGGCGATCGACACCCCCAGCTTTATTGGAGATTGCGGATTTACATTCGGAAATGAAGTCCCACTATCATGCCGGAGGGGTAGAAAATGGCATTGATGGGATTGAAATTTATACAGGTGCTGGAAAGGGTAAGTCTACCAGTGCCTTGGGTAAGGCGTTGCAGGCGATCGGGAAGGGAATCAGTCAGGACCAGTCCCATCGGGTGCTGATTGTGCAGTGGTTGAAGGGGGGAAGTGGCTATACGGAAGATGCAGCGATCGCCGCGTTGCGTCACAGTTACCCCAATCTGGTGGATCATCAGCGCTGTGGTGGCGATGCCATTGTCTGGCGGGGTCAACAGAAAGAAATTGACTATGTGGAGGCAGAACGGGGGTGGGAAATTGCGCGATCGGCGATCGCCTCGGGACTCTACAAAACCATTGTCCTGGATGAACTCAATCCCACCGTTGACTTAGAACTGCTGGAAGTGCAACCGATTGTTGATGCTTTACTCCGCAAACCCAAAGACACCGAAATCATTATCACCGGGCGCTGTCAAAATATTCCGGCCTACTTTGAGTTAGCCAGTGTTCATTCAGAAGTCTTCTGTCACAAACATTATGCTAATCATGGGGTAGAACTCAAGCGCGGGGTTGATTTCTAAATTTGATAATTGATAATTGATAATTGATAATTATCAACTATCAATTATCAATTATCAATTATCAACTAGCGGTTCCGGTGCGAACCAGCATTACCGTACAATCACAATTACGGGCGATCGCCTCGGGGATATTCCCCTTGACCACCGAGTGCAGTAAACCTTCGCGACTCGCACCCAGGACAATCACATCACATTGGTCTTTTTGAGCCAAATCAATCAACGCATCCTCAACGGAGTTAGCGCAGAGGGACGTTGAAACCACTGGACAGGAGACTTTCCGTTCCAGAAAAGCCAGAGCCTGGTCAAATACCCCCTGATCGGCACCATAAGTTCCGGGCCCAAACACTTGACAGAGGCGAATTTCAGGATTAGAAGTCATCGACACCAATCCGGGCAGTAATTTCACCGTAGCTAAACCACTCGGCCCACCCCGAATGGGAACCAGCCATCGTTGAAACGACTGAGGACGGGGTAGGGGGCGCTCCAGTCCGGTCTGAGAGACCGAAATCTTCCGGTGACGCTGGGTTTCCCGCCTGCGTCGCCAGGGGGGGAAGGAGGTTTTGCCCATTTTCACCAAAATCGCATCACAAGGGGCTTGACGAATCATGGTATCCGCCACATTCCCAAAAATCCGCCCGGGAGTGCCGGTATTGCCTTTCCATCCCATTAACACCAGGTCGATATGTCGCTCATCAATGGTTTCCAGCATAGCCTGGGCCAGATCATGGGCTACCCGAACTTGAGTATGCACGGGCACATTCCAATCCCGACCCATGCGTTCGGCAAGACGCAATAACCGACGAGAGGGAATGGTTTTGACCGGGGTTTCATCGGGGGATTGGTGACGGGAGATGACAATGATTTGTAGGCATTCCAGTTCATAGTTGCGCTGATGAGCGATCGCCACGGCCAAGCGCAGCAATGCTGGGGCCGTTTCCGGATTAGCCAGGGGGACGAGTAAGCGACCTTGACCTGTGGCGGGCGATCGCGTCTGATAGACCAGATAGGAGGCTTCTGGGTGCGGTCCAAATCCCTGTTTTCCCGTGAGGCGATCGCTTTCGGCGCGAATGATATCCGTGCGCGTAATAATCCCCACCAGCTTTCGGCCTTCCGTGACGGGCACGCGACTCAGATTGTAGCGGTTGAGTTGAAACAGCACTTCCATCAGGGTATCCCGAGGCGAAACTTTCACCGCCTGGGGAGTCATAATCTTTTCCAGGATGGTATCTGGGGGTAAATTCAGCTTAGAGATTTTAGCCAAATCCGATTGGGCCACCATGCCCACTAATTTTCCCTCATCTAGGACCGGAAATCCGCGATGATGAGAGCGGGAAAATGCCTGGACGACTTCCTCAATGGAGGTTTCGGGGGTTAAAGTTTCCACTCGGCGCTGCATGACATCTGCCGCGCGAATCTCACTTAGAATCGCATTCGGGGTGGCGTCTTCTTGGAGGTCAATGCCCTTAAGTTTGAGTAACTTATCATAGAGGGAACCGCTTTCAGCCATTTCCGCGACGAGGTAAGACACCACGGAAACAATCATCAGGGGGAGGACTAAATTAAAGTCCGTGGTAATCTCAAAAATCATCACAACAGCGGTAATGGGGGCTTTGGAGACCGCACAAAAAAAAGCCCCCATGCCTGCTAGGGCGTAAGTGGTGGGTAATCCGGTATCGAGGATGGAAAATTCCCAAATGCCCACTAGATATCCCAAGGCGGACCCGAGAATCAGAGAAGGGGCGAATAAACCTCCCGGTGCGCCGGATCCAGCGGCAATGATGGTCAGGCAAAAGTGAGTCAGGAAGGCGATCGCCGAAGCGCCAGCGGTGGGAGTTCCGGTGATCAGGAACTCCCGCAAGCCGCTATTATTGCGAAATAACGGGGGCAACAGGGCGATCGCCACGCCGCAAATCAATCCCGCCAGTCCCATGCGCCAAGGCAGGGGTATTTGCAGCACCTTCCGGTTGAATTTCAGACTCGCGAGAATGCCTTGGGTGAAGAGGGTCCCCAGCAAACCGGAGAGAATTCCTAAAATCAGGTAGAACGGGATTTCTGGGGCCGTGAATTGGGATTGAAAGCCCCCTGCACTTAAATTCAAATCCAGACTTTTTCCCCCCAGGATGCGGGAGACAACGGCCCCAATAAAGGAGGCGAGGATAGCTGGACCTAGGGAGAAGGCGGAAATATCATGGAGGAGTTCTTCAACCGCAAACAGAACGCCCGCGAGGGGGGCATTAAATCCAGCAGCTAAACCGGCGGCGGCACCCGCCGCGATCAGTTGTCGTCGGTAATCTGGGGAGGTGGGAAACCAGCGGCCAATTTCAGCCGCGATCGCCGCGCCGATTTGTACCGTTGGACCCTGCCGCCCCAAGGTCAACCCGGATCCCACTGTGATCACGGTAGTGATTAATTTAATGAAGGCGACTCGTAAATCGAGGGATAACGGAAATCCAGCCAGGGCCGCCTTCACCTGGGGAATGCCACTTCCGGATGCTTCCGTGGCAAAGCGTTCGACGAGAAATCCGGCAATCGCCCCTCCCATCAGTCCAATCATCGGCAATCCAATCCAAGAAGGCAGATTAAACGACGCATAGATCCGCCATCCACCTAACCATCCCACCCCTTGTTTCAGGAAAACCGCCGCCAGTCCTGAGACCAAACCAATTAAACAGGCTTCAAACATAGCAAGCTGTTTCGGTCTCAGGAAAAACGCTCTAAGCCTTGCCACTACCCAACTATGCGAGGAAAGAGACTGGAGCCACATAATCTCGTTTGCTCTGAGTTTTAAGTCAGGGAATTTGCGTCATTGGTCATTTGTCTTCTGTCCTTTGTCATGGGTCATTGGGAGGCAGGAATTGATAATTGATAATTGATAATTGATAATTGACAATTGACAATTGTCCTTTGTCATTGGTTCTTTCGTTTAATGACAAATGACAAACAACAAATGACCATTGACAAACAACAAAGGACAAAGGATCAAGGACAAATGACCAATGACAAAGAACAATCAAATCTAATAGGTTTTTCCCGTAACCGAGAGGCCCTCTAAAATCAGAGAAGGAGTATAGCAAGCGCCATTCCATTCCGCATCCCCCCCGATATCGATGACTTGTTTAAGAGCGGTATAGACATTTCCAGCCACCATCGTATCTTTAACGCGCCCAATGACCTGGCCGTTTTTGACCCGGAAACCGAGGTCTACATTAATGGAAAAATCCCCAGAAATTCCCGTCGCACCCCCGAGCATTTGATCCACGACGATCGCCTCATCTAATCCGGCAATTAGTTCAGCTAAAGATTTAGAACCCGGTTGGATCAGCCAGTTAAATAGACCCGGCGTGGGATAACTGCCTAAACCGGGGCGAAATCCGTTGCCGGTGGTGCCGATTCCCAGTAATCCTCCGGTGGTGCGATCGCTGTAGAACTGCTGGAGCACCCCATTTTGAATAAAAATAATCCGTTGGGTGGGCGTGCCTTCATCATCAAAAGGACAACTATAAGGCCCCGCATCCGGTTCTTGGGAAATGGTTAGAGACTCAGAGACGATCGCTGCACCGAGGCGATCGCTCCAGGGAGAGGATTGCTCCCAGACTCGCTTACCATTGATGGCTTCCTGGACCGTTCCCCACAGCATATCCGCCGCTTTAGCGGTAAATAAAATGGGCACTCGGCCACTAATTGCCGGAGCATTGTCCTGACTCCAGCCTAAGCGCTGCAAAATTTGCCCTGCGACTCCCCTGGGTTCTAGGCGTCCCCGTTGGGTTTGGCCGTCGGATACACTCAGGAAATCTTCTGAGCGAATCCAGTCGGCGGAAAGATAGCAACTTAAAGTGGTGTCTTTATAGCTACAATCGAGACCATTGGAGTTCAGCAGGCGGGTCGTTTCGCTGTCGCAATCCCATTCTCCATTGCAGAGAATTTCCGGGTAGGCATCGCGAATCAAGGCGATCGCCTCTTTTCCCCAGTCGAGCAACTGTTCCACCGGCACCATTTCCCCTAAATCGGGATAGGATGCGGAACGGTTGTCTGTCATTTCAATGGTTTCCGGCTGTGCCAAGGTACTCAAGGCGATCGCCTTGTCCACCAAGGATTTCGGGTCTACCGGCCCATAAGCGACCGCTAAACCCGGACGCCCATTCTTCCAGAGTCGCAGCGCCGTGCCTTCAGATTGAGCACTTTCGAGTTGTTTGAGACGATTTGCCTCAAAATAAACAGGGCGAGAGTGCGATCGCGACTGAAACACCTCTGCCGCCTCGGCCCCCGCTTGCTTTGCCAGATCTAAGAGCTGTTCTGGCAGTTCCTCTGTTTGCAAATGTTCAGACCCCATGAGAATTCAAGGATGAAGGATGAAGGGTGAAGGGTGAAACAGCTAGAGTCAAATCAGAAATATCTTTCCCCAACGGTTCACACTTGTAGAGCGCAACCCGATGTTGCGGACGCGACAAGACTTCACACTTCACAACTTTACGCTAAGTTGAGTTCCTGTAATAGCCAAAATCCTGCAAAAGATTCAGAATTGGGATCCGTTTGAATGGCTAAAAAATGCACCCCTTGGGCTTTATCCTTGGTTTCAGCAAATCCAGCCGCTTCGGCGCGAGTGGTTTTATCGGTTAAATTCGCCAGAATCCACCGCTCATTAAACCCTGTTTCTAAAACCACCTGTCCGGGTTCTTCCAGTTCGGGTTTCAAAAACCCTAACTCTAGTCCTGACATCCATCCCGCTAGGGCTTTCGCCCGGTTTGAGAAGACAATCATCCCCGGAATGATAGTTTCAGGGGTGAGCTGAGGCACTAAACTTTTTTCACCTAAAATGGGGAAGGCTTCTCCAAAGCCAATATCCCATTCGTTCATTTCTGCAAAGCTACTCGCTTCCAAGGTAACGAATGCCCAGCGATCGCCCTGTAGCGCATCGGGAAGGCGTTCCGGTTTCGGCGTTTCAAATTGCACCGAAGGGGTTAACCCGGCCCCTTGGAACCCCTCTTCTAGGGGATAAACCGTGTCCATCCGTTCCTGCAACCAACGGTATAGCGCGACAGTCCGCCGGGAGGGTTTGGAGGTAATTCCCAAATCCTTGCAGGCTTTGGTGATCATATTGTTCATCTGGCGACGGAAAAAGCGAATCTGTGTCGGCGGTTTGCCCGCAGTGGCGATCGCTTCATTGATGGCATTTCCTAACCACATCGAATTGACTTCGCTATTGGAACAATATTTTGAAAAGCGCAACAACTCTTCTGTGGAGCAGGTATCAGTCGGAGTCTCACAGATGAGCACTTCCCAGCGCTTTTTGCCATTCTCATCGAGAATCGGTTTGGAGTAAAAATCTAGTTCCCACGTTTTGCTCATCGATATTTTGCGCCGTTTTCCCAGCCTACTATCTCTATGAGCGATCGTATCATTAACTGGAGTTGATCTATGATTCATATTGACGGCTCGTTTGGAGAAGGTGGGGGTCAGGTCCTCCGGACTTCCCTGAGTCTCGCCACCCTCACGGGGACTCCGCTTACCCTCGATCGCATTCGCGCTGGACGCCCCAAACCTGGTTTAGCCGCCCAACACCTCACCGGGGTCCGCGCCGCAGCGACCCTCTGCAATGCCAAAGTTTACGGGGACTCCCTCGGTTCCCAATTTTTAGAATTCGTTCCCCAATCCCCCCCTCAACCGGGTCACTATCGGTTTGATGTGACCACCGCCGGGTCCGTGAGTTTAGTCCTACAGACGATTTTGCTGCCGTTAGCCTTAACCCCAGGAGAATCCCGGATTACCCTCTGCGGGGGGACCCATGTAGCCTTTAGTCCCACTTTTCCCTACATTCAGGAGGTTTATTTACCGGCGATCGCCCGCATGGGAGTCTGCGCCGAAGTTACCTTAGTCAAGTGGGGCTGGTATCCCCGAGGTGGGGGCGAAATTGAACTGCGGGTCACTGGGGGCCAGCCCCTCTGCGGACTCAATCTCCAGGAACGCGGTAAACTCCAACAGGTCCGAGGATTAGCTGCCGTCACTGAACTCCCCTCTCACATCCCCCAACGCATGGCCAACCGTGCCGAAAATCGCTTGCGCGAGGCCCAAATGAAAGTTCAGGTCAAAACCGCCCGAGAAAAAGGAATCGCTCCCGGTGCGGGCCTCTTTCTAACCGCGCACTATAGCAATAGCATCGCTGGATTTAGTGCCCTGGGAAAACAGGGATTACCCTCGGATCAAGTCGCCGATCGCGCCTGTGATGCCTTGTTGCAATTCCATCACAGCAGTGCCGCTGTTGATGTCTATCTCGCGGACCAATTATTATTACCCGCCGCCTTAGCCACTTCTCCCACCCACTATCATGCCCAAGCCATTTCTTTACATTTAACCACCAATGCCGGAGTCATCGAACAATTTGGTCTAGCCAAAATAGAGATTAATCCCGACCAGAATCTAGTCTCAGTTTTCCCGCAATAGCTGATGTTTCTTTGATGTTTTGCCCTTAACTCAATCCCGTAAAATCATGCACCCTGATTAACTATAATAGATTTAAATTTGGCGAAATTATCAGTTAAAACAGCGAATCAAACTATTCACGGAAACGAACCCTTTAATTGGAGCTTCTATCTCCACCCACGAGCGTTGGATTCCCCCTGGATCGGGAATATATTCGTAATCTTCAACCAATTGAACTCGTCCATTAGCGGGAACTCCTCCGAGATACTGAGAAGGACCGGAAACAGCAGAACGAATCGCCAGACCCTGGGGGGTTACCAATCCATTCACTTGGCGGCAAAACTGACCATTGGGAATCTCAGGCGTCTCGGAAACCGGGGATGGGGTGGTAGAAGTCGGTGGGGTTGCAGGGGGTGGTGGAGAGGGTCTGGCACTTCCGGAACAGTAGGCGAGATTGCCCCCACTATTCGGGGGACCATTGGAAATATAGCCTTCAACAGGGGCCGTGATTTTAATCCAGATGCGACCATCGGAACCGACAATGGGTTCGGCATCAGGCGCTAACGTCACGGTGGCGTTAGGGTCTACGCCGCCAATTTGGGTTTGACTGGGGTCTGGGGTGCGGTGGACCGCTAAACCCCGACGTTCCGTGACGCGACGGCATAGATCAGGGGGTTCTGCCTGTGCCAGGGGAGTGGCGATCGCCTGGGGAAGGGTGTTGGTTAGGACACTCAGGAGGGCGATCGGGATTGTCCACAGATTTAACAATTTCATGGGTTGAGTTTTGTCTCCAATTCCAACAGTTTCAGGTTTTAATTTTAGTAGAAATTCTTGATTTTAATGGGAAAGTTTTCAGGATTTTACCGGGATTTATATCGGGAATTGGCCAGGATGACAGGGTAAATAGTTTAATCCATTGGATGGAGGGTTTTTAGCTCAATTCATTTACTCTTTTAGTTGTAGTTGGGTAATTTTTTTGCGGGGTGATGGAAAGCCGGAAACGACTGAAGTCGTTACTACAAACGGGGGAATAAACGACTTCAGTTTCCATTTCCCCGATCTGCCGTTTCTCACCCTCATCCTCGTGACTTGGCTTCAGCCAAGTCACGAGGTAACGACTGAAGTCGTTACTACAAACAGGGGAAGAACCGACTCAGATTCCCATCTCCCCCATCTCCCCCATCTCCCCCATCCTCCCCATCTCCCCTATTTACACATAATTAAACTATCTGTAGACACAAACCCCGATACCGGGTTCGTAATTTGTACCCACTCTCTTGCTTCTGAGTTGCGATCGCGGAGGATTTGATAATTGGGGATGAGACTCACCCGAGCTCTCGGGGGGACCACACCTAAAGAGGCAGCAGAACGGGTGGGTTCAGCGCGAATGACCAATCCATTCGGTGCCTCTCGACCTTCTACTTCACGGCAGAGATTGGCGGTTACGGGAGTTGGATTGAAGGGATTCGCAGAAACGGATCCATTGCAGTAGACCAAGCTTTCCGTGGGGATATATCCGACGATTGGGGATGAAATTTCAATCCAAGTCCGGGGTTCACGATTTTGATCCGGCAGAAGTTGAGCATTCGGTGCGAGTAAAACTTGAGCTCCGGGTGCTAATCCACCGCGATTGGTGGCAAATCGGTTGGCATCGGCATGAATGCTGATGCCTTGGGGGGCCAAATTGGGGTCAATCCGACGGCAGAGGGAGGTGCCGAGGTTGGGAGAGGGGCCAGGGGTGAGGGCGGTGCCGGTACAGGGGACAAAATTGCCGGAACTTCCGGGTTCGCCGTTGGAGACGTATCCCCGGACAGGTGCTGTGATTTCAAACCAAACTCGTCCATCGGGACCGGGAATTTGGCGAGCACCGGCAGAGAGAGTTAGGGTTTCATTAAAACCGACCCCTCCGATCGCCTCCGAGTTGGGGTTCGGTTGAGAACGGATTGCCAGTCCCTGTTGTTCCGTGACTTGCCGACAGAGGGTGCCGGTTGCCTGCGCCAGTTGTAAGGAGGATTGCGCGGTGGTGGCGGGGGGGTGGAATCCCGTGGAGGCGATCGCCCAGAGGCCCAGTCCTACCCCTAGAATGGTCCGATTTTTTAACGGTTTCATCACTATCCTGATTTCTCTTGCGAAACTTTATTTTAATTTTAGGGAGCGATCGCCACAAATGGGGACCTGTGGTGGCGCTGACTCCCCAAGTTTAGGGCGATCGCTTTTGGCCGGATAATGTTTCCACTCTTGGCTCTTTTTCGGTTGGGATGCCAGAACTTTACACCCCTTTACAAAGGCAATCTTGCCATCTCATCCGCTCCCGATGGTTCTCTTTGGAATCTATGTTATAACCCACCTATCTACCCTTTCTTTCACAAGTTTTATGAAGATTTTAAAAAAGGACATCGATTGGGCAGTCTCGGAAGGAATTCTCTCCTCAGAACAAGGAGAATCTCTTTGGAATGCACTCCAAAAGCGGACAAGCAACCGTCCTCAGTTTAATTTCGCTAATGTTGCTTACTATTTTGGGGCCTTCATTGTGCTTTCCGGGATGACTTGGTTTATGAGTTTAGCTTGGGAGGAGTTTGGGGGCAAGGGTTTATTATTTTTAGCTTGCTTTTACGCTTTTTTGTTTATCTTGGCCGGTCAAACTCTCTGGTTTAAGCAAAATTTAAAAATCCCGGGTGGACTCCTGTTTACCATTGCAGTTTGCATGACTCCCCTGGCTATTTTGGGATTGATAACCCAGGCAGAATCATGGCTTTTCCAATATGTTTTTGACAGTCAATCCAGCTACTTTATTCAGGAAAAAAGTAGTTTTATTTTAATGGAATTAGGGACTATTCTAGCCGGAATTATCACCCTGAGATTTATAAAATTTCCTTTTTTGATGGCTCCGATTACCTTAGCTTCAGGATTTTTATCCATTCATCTCACTGCTGTAATTGTTTTTTATACTACCGGACAAACCTGGTGGTCCTACCAAGATTATTGGGTATTTTTCTGGTTTGGATTAATTGGTTTGATGGTGGCCTACTGGGTGGATGTCAAAACAAGTCGCATTGAAGAAGATTATGCCTTTTGGCTTTATTTATTTGGCTTGATGTCGTTTTGGTTTAGTCTGAGCTTCATGGGAAGGGGCTACTACGGGAATCCTTTGATCTATTTATTCATTAATATTGGCTTGATTTTGCTGTCCGTTTTGTTGCATCGACGGGTTTTTATCGTGTTTGGAACCCTAGGAGTTTCCTATTTATTATATGATTTATCTTATCGAACGTTTCAGGGGTCTTTGTTGTTTCCGTTAACTATCATGGTGTTGGGACTGTTGGTGATTTATGCCGGGATTCAATATCAGCGCAACGAGGAGGCGATCGAGCGATTGATAGTGGGCAATCTGCCGATGAGTGTTCGAGATATTTTACCTCGTCGGCGTTCCTGATTGTTTAAAAATCTAAGCCAGGATTGATGCAATTTTTAACATTAAACCCTAAATGTAGAGGCGATTCGCGAATCGCCTCTACATTTATTGCACCGGCATACTAGAGGTTTTTCCAGAATTTAATCCAGCTTTTTTAATCATTGAATCCGGTTAGACTGTCCGCGTAGGGATTAATAAATTCCGGTTGGAGTAGGGCCGGACTCTTGCCGTTTTCCGAGTTTTTTTCTAGTTTTGCCTCTTGTTGGTAACGAAGCACGGGGAGGTGCATCAATTCTTGTCGATAAATTTTGAAAATCCGGTTTAATGAAGTCGCTATTCTATCCCAACTGGCTTTGTCTGTCAATTTTTGAGCAATTTGTTGAATCAGTTCGTCCTCTTCGCTATCTTGGACGAAGGCTTGGAGACGATCGCCATCAGGAAAAATAGTGGCTTGGTAAACTTCTCCCTCGCACCACCACAATTCCCCCTGACTGAGCAACCAAGTCAGCAAGTAGGTTTCTGCATATTGTTCTGTAACCCAAGTCGAGATTTGCATAGACTCCATTTTTGGTCCATTGAATGGTCAGCTTTGACTTTGGCGATCGCAATCGCTCGTCACTATATCTCAAACAATCCCCCTCCATCCGGTTACCCTGAAGAAAATTTTTGTTGATAGCTTATGATTAGCAAGAATATTTGACCCCCATTCATTGCCATGAACCCGCGATTTTCTCCTAAAACAATTAATTATTCCCAAGTAATTCACTTGAGTCACCCGATCGCCCCGAATATCCCCCAATGGCCGGGAGACCCTCCTGTTGAGTTCCAGGCGATCGCCAACTTAACAACCGATGGCTATTATTTACGCCGGTTTTCGATGGGAGAACATAGCGCCACCCATCTGAATGCACCCAATAGTTTTTATCCCGAAGGAGTAGGAATTGAGGCTTATGCTGCTGAATCCTTAATCGTCAAAGCTGTGGCGATCGATATCTCTGAGATGGCCGATGAGAATCCCGATTATACCCTGACTTGCGCTGATGTCTTGGCCTGGGAAGCACAACAGGGAGAAATCTCTCCCGGGACCGTCGTCTTATTATATACCGGCTGGCAGAACAAATGGTCCGACCCCGATGCCTTTATCAACCAGCAGCACTTTCCCGGGTTTGCACCAGAAACTAGCCGATTTTTGCTCGATCGCCGTCAAATTGGCGGCGTAGGCATCGATACACACGGAGTCGATGGGGGACAAGATTTCACCTTTGCCACCAACCGGCAAGTGTTGGCACAACCGCGCATTGTCCTGGAAAATCTCACAAATTTGGACCAGTTGCCTCCCACGGGAACAACCCTGGCGATCGCGCCGTTGCAGTTGGTCCAGGGTTCCGGTTCTCCCGCTACGGTGTTGGCATTTTTGCCTTGAAAATAGCCTGTATTCTCAGGGGAGGTGATCCCAAGGAGTTCACAACATTTCCCTCTAATTCCGATGTCCATTGCGATCGAGCCATTTCAATAATGCCTGTTCCAATTCCGGGGAAAGTTGCACCGGCAAGGTTCCGGACCGAACGTGCAAATCTCGTTGAGCAAAGGGAATTTCCACCCCGAGATGGTGTAGCAAGGAGAAAATCCGGAAATACAAATCACTTTTAATCCCAAACTGCTGACTCGGTTCCGAGATCCAAATCAGGAGTTCAAAATCTAAAGAACTGCTGCCGAACCCTTTGAAAAATACCCGGGGTGGGGGAACCAGCAAGACATCGGGATGTCCCTTGGCGGCATCTAAGAGGGCATTTTCGACCTGGCGAACATCAGAAGTATAGGCGACGCCAACGGGCAGATGCAATCGAGAGACGGGATTGCGGTGGGACCAGTTAATCACCTCGGTTTCCAAAAACTTGGAATTCGGCACAATGATAAAAATCCGGTCTAAGGTTTGGATAGTGGTACTGCGACCCCCGATGCGCTCAACAGTGCCGACATATTCCCCGACTTCGACAAAATCCCCGACTTGAATGCGACGCTCAAAAACCAGAACGATGCCACTGCCAAAGTTTTTGGCGATATCCTGAAACCCGAAACCAATCCCTACACCTAGGGCACTAGCAACGATGGTGAGGGAGGTGATATCTAGTCCCCAGAGTTGCAGAAGGACGACGCTGCCGATGATGATTAAGGAGTATTTGGTGATGATGGAGATGGCTTCTTCTGCACCGCGATTTAGTCCGGCGAGACGCAAAACCCGCGATCGCAAGGCATTGGTTGCCATTCCGGATACAGCGACTACGGCAATTAGCATCGCGGCGATCATCAGCAGATCGATGACGTTGTAAGAGCGTTCGGTCAGGGTGATAATGGGGGTGGTAAAGGAGGTAATCAGGACGGTGGTGATCTGGTAGCTCCATTGTCGGCTTAAGGGGAAGAGGTTGGCAATATAAAGAAGGGTCCCCCCTGCCAAGACGATGCGAAAGAGTGTTCCGAGGAGGGTGAATAACACATCGATCGCCCCGATGGAGTTGTCGGTTTCTCCCTCGGAGTTTGTACCTCTGAGGCGATCGCGTAAGGGTTGGCGATACCGTCGCCACAGTTGGGTTAATCCGCGATTTAGGACCAAGATGGCGATGATAATGGCAATGGCGTGAATCAGCGATCGCTGGATAAATCGACCCTGCCGTTCTCTTCTGGCTTGTTCTAGGGCCTCTTGAATATCCCGCATCCAAACTTCAGCTTGAGCTTGGGGGGTGAAGTTATCCTCCGTATCCCCGGCAGTGACGGTGACTAAGAGGCGATCGTTGAGGTAAATGGCAGGCAGTTGATTCGTTTCGCGCACCTCTAGTTCAAAGGGCATGGCCGAATCTGCAACGGATTGGAGCTGAGTTTCAATCACGTTGGCGCGAACATCGGCGGGATATTCCCCTGCACGAGTGACAAAGAACAGGCGTCTGCCATCCAAGCTCACGGCAGCTTGTGCTTGTTGGAGTTCCTGATTGAGCCATTCCGAGCGGAATTGGGCGATGTAGGGTTCGGGTGGGACCGTGGCGATCGCCTCCTGGAACTGTCCCACTGGCGCAACCCACTTCAGAGGGGAAAGGTTTCCGGTGGCTCCAGCACTGTGAATCGGAGTTAGGGACAGGAGTCCGATCAGGGCAAGCAAGGGGATGATGGTTGCCCTGAACCGGGGTTGAAAGTTCCCAATTCGGGAGGGATTAACGGTTCTTCTTGGTTTCACGAGGAAGCTCAATGGCTTGATTTTGGACTCACCGGACATCGAAAGTCGATTTTAGTTGTCCTTATTTTGCCATTCCCTAGAGGAAAACAGACTGGGTTATCCCTTCGCTTTTTGTAGTTTAAAGTTCACACCGCTGAGGGGGACCTTTGAAACAAGTCGGGATAGTTGTGGTTGTAATTGTAGCAACAACTACTCTCAAGCATAAGGGGTCGGATCACCGCTGTAACGGCTCTTGTTTTTAGAGAAAATAGCTGATTTCCTGCTGGGACCTACTACTTTTTGGTTCTGTTGAAGATGCAATGATTTTTTTTCAAAAAAGTGCAGTTTAATTAATTCTTAAGATTTCTCAAACCTTGAATTTTCACCGCAAAAAAACCCCCGAAAATGATTTTCAGGAAAATTAATTTATAAAACTGTACGGATTGGGGGTTGGAATCTGAGTATAGAGCTTGAATAAGTACCCGGTTTGATCGAGCGATCGCCTGCATTTCCCATAAAAGAGGGAATGTTGCAAGAAGACCCGTTTTGCGGAATTTCGGTTCCCTAAAACGGCATTTAGATTGCAATATTCTTCAGGGATTAACCTGAGTCGATCGGGAAATTCCGTAGAAACACGGGATCGGCAGGATTGATGACCAAGAGATAACCCTAATTTAGGTGAGCGAGGTGATTTCTGCTAGACCCCTGGCGGTTGTTCACAGAAGAGGACCCGACCACCTGAAGGGTACGACTTTCTTCAAAGGCGTTTCCCAATGACGAACCCTATCAGGGGACGGTCTGGGGGGTTTTTTTATGCCCAGATTGGGTCTGAATTTAACGCTTTGTCCGACTGAGGAGGCGAACAATGAACATTCAACAGCTTGCAATTGGCACTTTAGCGGCCATTGTTACAGCGGATTTAATCCAAGATGCCAGTGTCAGTCCCGGTGGAAGGTCCCCAGCACTGGCATCCCCTGCGAGTAATGAAGTCCGCGATCCTCACCACCCTGGCGAGGATGCATTACAACACTATGCGGCAGTCACCCCGGGCGATCGGGACAAAACCCTGGATCCGAGTCTCACTGACTTCAATCCTGGCGATCCGACTTTGAGGGCCTCTTTGGAGCCTCAAATGCCATTAACCGACCTAGAAGGTCACTGGGCCCGAGAATTTATTGAAGTGCTGCAAGCGCAGGGAATTATTTTCGGCTTCCCCGATGGGAGTTTTCAACCCGATGCAGCGATGACCCAAGCGCAATTTGCGACAGTGCTGCAACGAGCCTTCCCAGACCGTTATCTCGGGGAGGATGAGTCATTGAGTGGAGAGGTTTCGGAGGATGACTGGGCACAAAGGGCGATCGCCCTCGCATCGTTCAGAGAATGGATGGGAGGAGATCCCACCCAAGGGTTTGAACCCAACCAACCGCTTCCCCGATTGCAAGTGTTAGTCGCCCTAGTCAAGGGCTTAAACTTAAAACCCCCCAGGGACATCCTGGGAAATGTAGACACTTATTTTTCATCATCGGCATCTATTCCCCCCTATGCACAAGCACCCCTAGCGGGGGCGATTCTCCTCTTGCAGAAACTGGAACAGCATCAGCATCTTTATGGAGGGACAACTCCGAATGACTGGTTTTCCAATCCCGATCGCATCGCTACCCGTGGGGAAGTCGCCGCTTTTATTTACCAGGCCCTGGCGATCGTCGAGGCAGAATCCTCCGGAACCTCGGTTCCCCCGGTTTCTGAGTCTCAATCTTTAACCCCCACCGGGGAAAGTCCGGAAATAACTGCATCCCTGTTTCCCCCCTTACCCGCAGAAAGCGCGGTCACTCTGTTTCCTCAATCCCCAGAAACCCATGAGAATCCGGATGACTCTCTGGAGAACTTCCATCAGAACGATCGCCCCGCCGTCGAGTCCCGATTCTTCCCACCCAGTAACCTTTGGGGGATTGGGGGAGAGGGATTTGCCATGACCGAAACCCCTCTCGAACCTTCCTTGGATCTCGACTCCCAAGCGGTTCCCACGGATGAGACGGTGACCGTTGGCGATCGCTTTCAACCCACTTGGGAAGGCCGATCCGACCCCTCGGAAAGCCTCAACGCCCTGTTACCCCCTCGTCCCGTCACCCCTACCCTCTCTGAAGCGTCCCCAGACCCCCTGGAAAACAGCATCAGCCTCCGTTTGGAAACCTTACGCGGCAGAATTCAAGCGACTCCCTCCCCGGTTCCAGAACTGCCCCCTCTAGCCGCAGCCGGTTCCTATCTTCCAGAACCCGCTGAACTCTTTCAAGGCTATATGTGGCCTGCCAGAGGCGTCTTTACCTCCGGTTTCGGAATGCGCTGGGGACGAATGCACAAGGGGATTGATATTGCTGGACCGATTGGTACACCGATTATGGCGGCAGCAACTGGCATTGTCACCTTTGCGGGCTGGAATTCGGGCGGATATGGAAACTTAGTGGAAATTGAGCATCCCGATGGCAGTCTCACTCGCTACGCTCACAATCATCGCATTTTGGTCAGCCCGGGTCAGGAAGTGATTCAAGGTCAACTGATTGCAGAAATGGGTAGTACGGGCAATAGTACGGGTCCTCACTTACATTTTGAGCTTTATCCTCCGGGTACTGATGCAGCGGATCCGTTAGCCTATCTTCCTGGCGATCGTCAGAAACTGCGCGTCGATTCTACGGTAGGACAAGCGGTCTATTCGCGGTGAAGTTTTAAGGGCAACAGCGTCAGGGATCAGCATTTTTCCAGGGTGGCAGGGTGATTGAGGACACGGCATTGCCGTGTCCTTTCGTTTGTGTCCCCTCACAAGGATGAACTGGATGGGACGGATAACGCTTTCACGGTTTCAGGATGTCGTCCCAGTTGTCCTGTCATTAATCGGAGGGCGAACTGCTTGACTGGGGGAAGGGTTCGCAATCCCCATAATCCGAGATGACGGAGGATAACTGCTGGTAAGAATTGATTAGAAAAGAGGCGATCGAGCAGGTCAGTAAATCCTAGAATAGTGAGATTTTCCAGTTTTCGCCACCGTTCATATCGTTTGAGGACTCCCAGGGACCCGATATCTTCTCCCCGTTGATGCGCTTGGGTGAGAATTTCGGCGATCGCCGCTGCATCTCGAATCCCCAAATTTTGCCCTTGTCCCCCCACGGGATGGCAACAATGGGCCGCATCTCCAATTAAGGCAAGGCGGGGTTGCACATAGCGACTGCTTTGCATCAGTTGCACGGAAAACACCCGGCGATCGCTAATGGGTTGGACTCGTCCCATTTGTTCGCCATACCGTTTCTGGAGTTCCCCTAAAAATTCCGCCTCATCCAAGGCAGCTAAGGCTTTGGCTTCTTCATGGGGTGCAGTCCAAACAATATTACAGCGATTTTCAGTCAGGGGTAAAATGGCAAAGGGTCCGCTGGGCCAAAATCGTTCGTAAGCAATATTGCCGTGAGGTTTTTCCGGTTTAACTTGGACTGTAATACAAGATTGCCAATATTTCCAACCGCGAGTTTTGATGCCGGCTGCTTCCCGAATCCGCGATCGCACCCCATCCGCAGCAATTAACACCCGGGTGCGAATTCGTTGGGTTTCGGGGTTTTCCTCAACCCTTGAGTGAACTTCTACCACCACGCCATCGGGTTGGTAGTCCACTCCCAAAACCTCCGCCGGACAGTTCCATGTGACATTAGAACAATCGGTGAGAAAATCCTGCAACGCCGAGAGTAATACCTGATGTTCCCCCACATAACCGAGGGTGTCTCGACCTAAATCTCCCGGTTGAAAGCGCACCCCTTCTTGTCCTGAATCGGAGAGACTAATTTGATTAAACGGGGTAATATTCGGTAAAATCTTCTCCCACACCCCCACCGCCTGGAAAATTTGCCCGGACAACAGGGACAAAGCATAGACTTGATTTCGGGAAGCGGCAACGGAAGGAGGCAATGCCTCAATTAGCACAACTTTTAATCCGGAATCTTTTAAAGAGGCGGCTAAAGTTGTCCCAGCAATTCCACCACCGGCGATCGCCACATCATAATCAAAAGCCGATTCCGATCCGGAAGTAACAGGTGTTTTGCGAGTAAGCTGCTGTAAGGGCATGGTTATCGAGGGTTCTCAAAGCAAATAAAGATAGGTCCTATTCCTTATCATTGTGCCGCAAATTGCAATTTCAGGCTAGGGGAGGATGGGGGTCATTGGTCATTGGTCCTTGGTCCTTGGTCCTTGGGGGATGAAAACTTCAGTCGTTTCTTCCCCTGTTTGTAGTAACGACTTCAGTCGTTACTCGTGACTTGGCGTCAGCCAAGTCACGCACTCTGCGCTTGTATGGGGACTGGATGCTTGGCCTCCACAGGGGCGTTACTTGGCTTTATGCCAAGTAACGCGGAAACGACTGAAGTCGTTACTACAAACGGGGGAGGGAACGACTGAAGTCGGGACGTTGAACGGGGGAGGGAACGACTGAAGTCGGGACGTTGAACATCTCCCCCATCCTCCCCATCCTCCCCATCCTCCCCATCTCCCCCATCTCCCCATCTCCCCATCTCTCCCATCCTTCCCTAAAATTGATACTCAATTCCAGTGATGAAATCGACCTGAAAATTGCTTTCATCCACAGAGGGGTTATTAGCATATCTCAAAATCAAAGAGTTATTAAATGACCATCTTTGAATAAGAGGAATTCCCAAGGTAGTCGAAGATTCCATATAATAATCCTCAAAATCATTAAAGGGCAGTTCAAAGGTGAGTACCTGACCCAAGCTGAGGAAATCAAAGTACAGATCTTTATAGCGCGTCTGATACTGAGCCACGGGAAAATCCAAATCATCTCGGCTGCGGGTGGAATCTTCATAACGAATCCCTAGACCCAACTGCATATCAAAGGAGCGATCGGGACCAGCGCGCCAAATGTTAATCTCTGGACCCGTATATAAATTGGTCCGAACATCAATGCCATCGGGTTCATCCCGACGGACTAAGGAACTGATAAAATATTGATAGCGTTCCGTGAAATGATGGCGATATTCTGTATCAATTTGACCCTTGATTTGATTATCGTCTTCCGGAGAAACTCGACTATCATCATAGTCATTGGTGAAACTGATTCCGAAATCTACTCGATCCGTCGGCCATTGGCGTTCCAGTGCGAAGTTAAAGTGGGTTTGACTGGTGATTTTTGTCCCCGAAAAGAAGAAAGCACCAAGTCCCACTCGACCTTGCCACCCGGTGGGTTCAAAGGGAAAGATGGGGCGAGATTCTTCCAATTGAGTGCGACTGGCAATGTCACGACTTTCTGATAAAATGGCTAGGGAGCGATCGCCGAATCCAAGGGTGTCATAAGAGAGGGCAATCTCGGCTAATAAGCTGGATTTTACCCCGGGGTCATCTAGGCTATTTGCCGTTGCTAATGCGTCCGAGAGCAAGTCCGCAGCGGTTTCCGGTTGTCCGAGTTGAAAATAGGCTCGGGCGATCGCAGTTTTGGCCCTCACCCGCACCGAGTCTGCTTCGATATCATTGGCGGCGATTAAGGCATCAGCCAAGAGCATTTGGGCGCGTTCTTCTTGGGCAATCGCCCCATACTTTAAGGCAATTTCAGTTAATAATCGGGCCTTGGCTTCCGGTTCTTCTAGGGTATTAACAACCTCTAATGCCTCTTCTAAAGTCGGCAAGTTTGCCTGAGCAATTCTGTCTATTGTTTGATTTCGTTGTGCAAGGGTTATTTTTGCTCCAAATTCGGCAAAATTTTGCTCATTTGTCCTCGTCGTTTCTCGGAAAGGGTCAAAAACAGTCTGGTGGTTGTGCGCTTGCGCCGGTAAAGTTCCGGTTAAAACCCCCAGGAAAATAGCCGTTGTTACCCATGAAATTGAACTTTTCAAATTCCTAACTCCAATCATAATTTTGGCAATTTTGACAGGCCATTTTTTAGCCTAATTATTCCGGGAAACTATAGCCTAAGATAGCAAATCAGACCATTCTAATTAGAAAGTTCCTGATTGGAAGCCTTGACAATTTGGGCTAAAAGAGAACCGGCTAAAAATCGAGAAACTCCGATGGCGATCGGTGCGGCAAACCACCCCCACCCCATCCGCAAATATTTGCTACCACTAGAGAGTAACCCTTAATGGACTCGAAAACAATCACCATGACTAAACAAAAACGTCCTAAATGGGATGCAGGCAGATTCTGGAAAACCCTATCCTATTTTGGAGTGGTCCCATTTTTGGGGAATATTTCCTGGATCCGAAATCTGATCGCTGGCGGGAAAAGTACCATCAGCACACCGGAAAAACCTGGAGTCATTCTCGTTGCCGGTGCCACGGGAGGCGTGGGGAAGCGGGTTGTGCAAAAACTTCAACAGCGAGGTTACGCCGTTAGAGGATTAGTTCGGGATCTCACGCGGGGACGGGAAATGCTGGGGACTGGAGTGGACTTGGTGGATGCAGATATCACTCTGGCGGATAGTTTGAGCGATCGCCTGCTGCAAGATGTCACCGCCGTGATTTCCTGTATCGGCACCCGAGTGCAACCCGTGGAAGGGGATACCCCAACCCGCGAAAAATATTATCAAGGCATCAAATTTTATACCCCGGAAGTCTTGGATGTACCCGAACAAGTGGAATATCGTGGCATTCAAAATTTAGTCGATGCCACCCGTTGTCAATTCGCGACCCTGGGTGCACCCCATGAAAAAATCATCTTTGATTTCAGCAAACCCACGGACAACCTCAAAGAAATTTGGGGTGCGCTAGATGATGTCGTCATGGGTGGAGTCAGCGAAAGTAATGTCCGCCTGGTGAACGCAACGGCTTTGTTTTCTGGGAACGTTTCCACCTCAAATTCCGGTGGATTTGTCTCCATTCGCACCCGCAATTTTGAACCCCCGTTGGATTTATCCGCCTATCAAGGGATTGATATTCGCGTCAAAGGCGATGGCAATCGGTATAAATTTATACTTCGCACGGACCCGAAATGGGATAGTATTTCCTACTGCTATTCCTTTGATACGGTGGCTAATATCGAATTTACGGTTCGGATTCCTTTTTCAGAATTTATCCCAGTTTTTCGCGCTAAAACCTTGAAAGATTGCCCGCCTTTAGATGCGAGTCAAATTCGCTCGGTGCAAATTATGCTGAGTAAGTTTGAGTATGATGGCGACTTGAATCCCAAATTTACCCCCGGACTGTTTCAATTGCAAATTCAATCGTTGAAAGCCTATGGTGGTCCAAGCTTACCCCGGTTTATTCAAGTGAGTTCAGCAGGGGTGACTCGTCCAGGTCGTCCGGGGTTGGATTTAGAGTCAGAACCGCCAGCGGTGAGAATGAATGAGCAATTGGGGGGGATTTTAACTTGGAAATTACGGGGTGAGGACGCGATTCGCGCCAGTGGCTTGCCTTATACGATTATCCGCCCTTGTGCGCTCACGGAAGAACCAGGAGGCGACGGATTAATGTTTGAGCAAGGGGATAATATCAAGGGTCAAGTGAGTCGAGAGGATATCGCCGAGTTGTGCGTGCAGGCGTTAGAACTCCCGGAAGCCTGTAACATGACCTTTGAGGTGAAAGCTGACCCAGCCGGAAGTCCGGCAGGGGACTGGCGGGGGTTATTTGCCCGGTTGGAGCGCGATCGCCAAGCCGTTAGCTAAATTTTATTACGGTTGGGACAAGGCACTGCCTTGTCCTGCTGGTGCTGTGCAGGAAAGCAAACGGGACTAACGCAAATCTTGAGATTGACCTCTAAAGGATAGATTGGTTTAGAGTGCTGATGGGTAAGTCCTGAACCTGTGTTGCTGCCAATATTAGGATCTGAAAATCGGTTGTTTGTCTCCTGAATCTAATACCGCAACGGAAGATCTCGGGAGTGACTCATACAAAGTATCTCTATCTTAATCTCAACAGAACTTGACAATGCCACTGATGCAGGTACGTTAGTCGCTCTCGGATCTGTTGTCATTTGGCTAGAACCAGACTCATCGGAGCGAAAAAGCCGAGTTTGCAGGCCATTGGAGGTCTTTTAGGTTGTTTCGATGCGCCAAATGTGGGAACGGAAATCTGAATGGATCAGGCGGATTTTTGATAAATCCGCCTTCAGGGGGATGTTTTTACCGGGGTATAGAACAATGCTGTCTAAAGGAGGTGTCAAAAAAAAACTTTAAAAGACTTCATCCTCAGTGGCTCACCCCATTTATCAAATTGTGGGAGTCAATTTTATTTACTACGTTCGAGGTAGCTACCATGTTTCAAATTGTACAAAGGATGATAGAGTTTGGCGGACTGGCTCAGGTCCCGACGCCAGAACAGTCTTCCGTTTTATTTTCAGGACCCCAATTTTTTGCGGCTTTAGTGTCCGGGGTCCTCTTAGCCTTTGGTTTTCAACTTTTATTAACAAATCTTTCGGTTGCTGCGGGTATTTCCTACATGGGTAATACTTCCAAGTCGTCAAGCTCACATTCTGACTCGGGAGATACCCTAGGGGGTACGATTCGGAAAGTAGAGACTGCAGTTGGCGTCTGGACTTTGGTTACCGTCAGTATTGCTTTATTTTGTGCGGCATTACTGGCGGTTAAACTCAGCCTGATGGTCAGTGTTGGGTTAGGGGCGATTGTGGGATTGGTGATTTGGGCCACCTATTTTTCCATCTTGGTTTGGGTCAGTTCTACTACTGTGGGCTCGTTAGTTGGTTCGGTGGTGAATGCGGCGACTTCCGGCTTTCAGTCGATTGTGGGAACAGCTACGAGCGCCATTGGTGCAAAAGCGGCCTCTAATCAGGTGGTGGCAACGGCGGAAGCGGCAGCCGCAGCAGTGCGCCGCGAATTCGGTCAAGCGCTTGATCCCGAGGATATTCGCGAGAATTTAGAAGATTACATTCAGGCTTTAAAACCGGCACAGTTGGACCTCAAAGGAATCCGACAAGAATTTGAAAATTTGCTAAATGAACCCCAACTGCATGAATTGGCGACCCAAGGAACGCTGCCGGATGTGGACCGGGAGTCTTTGGTATCTCTGGTGAGTTCACGGACGGATTTATCAAAGCGGGATATCAATCGCATTGTGGATGAGTTGGAAGCATCCTGGAATAAAACCAAGCAAAAATTACAACCCCAGACAGATTGGATGGGGGAATTGGTGAATTATATTAAGGACGCTTCACCGGCGGATTTAATTTCCGATCGCCTGGATAGTAAAATCGATCGCCTGATTGATGCGATCGGTAATCAGGGTCAGAATAAACAGAACAAAGGCAATCCACAATCCGGGATGATGCAGCAGGGAATGATGCTGGCATTTAATACTGCCTTGGGGATGCTGATGGGACGGACGGATGTATCCGATTTCGATGTGGAAAAAGTCCTCTCTCAGTTACAGGAAGCCAAATACAAAGTGACCGAGGGAACGGATAAAGTCACCCGACAAATTCAGGGTAAACCGGCTGAACCTTACAGCGCCTTGCGTGCCGATATTGAAAATTACGTCCTCAATAAATATTCCTGGCAGATGACGCCGGAAAATATTGAGCGGGAATTCCGGGATGTTCTATTTGATCCCGAAGCGGATCCGGGACTGATTCGCCAAGAGTTGGAACGCTTCCGTCGCGGCAATTTTGTTGATATGCTGGCTTCTCGGGGAGTGTTTACCCAAAAGCGGATTCAAGAAATCGCCAGTCATCTGGAGGGGGTGCGGTTGCAGGTATTGCAAACCGTGACTCGGGCGGAGGAAGAGCAAAAAGCGCAGGATCTCCGCAAGCGGGTAGAACGCTATTTGCGCCATAGTCCCAAGGATACCCTGAAACAGGCGGATATTGAGCGGGATTTCAAGAAGTTGATTTCCGATTCGACGGCAGATTATCGGGAAATGCGCGATCGCTTGGCACATATTGACCGGGCGATGATGATTGAAATGATGCGCGATCGCAATGATCTGACTCGGGATGAAGCAGCGGAAATGCTGGTGACGTTGGAACAGACCCGGGATGTGGTTTTAGAAGAGTCCAAAGGACTCCAAGAAGCGGCCCAAGCTAATCTGGATCTTCAGTGGAACCATGTCCAGGATTATCTGCGAAATACGGGGAAAGAAGAACTCAATCCTGAAGGCATCAAGCGGGATTTGGGTACATTATTGGATAACCCCAAAGCCGGTTTGTGGGCGATTCGGGCGCGGTTATCGCACTTTGACCGCGATACTCTGGTGAAGTTGCTTTCCCAACGGCAAGAGTTCAATGAAGATGAAGTGAACGCGATCGTAGACCGAGTGGAACATACTTGGTACGATGTTTCTCATCTCCCGCAACAGGTTGCGGGACAAGCGAAGGAACAGTACGATCAGGCGACTTCTGCAATTACTGAGTACCTGCGAAGCACGGGGAAAGAGGAACTCAACCCGGAAGGAATTCAGCGGGATTTGAAGAAACTTCTCGATAATCCCCAAGCCGGTGCGCTCGCCATTCGCGATCGCCTCGCCCAGATGGACCGCGATACGTTGGTCCAATTGCTGGCACAACGCCAAGACTTGAGCGAAGAAGATGTCAACCGGATTATTGACGAATTACAGCAAAATATTCGCAAGGTCCTGCGAGCACCGCGCCGACTGGCGACGCGGGTTCAACAACAAACATTTGAGTTTGAACAGGCTTTTGAAGATTACTTGCGAAATACGGGTAAGGTCGAACTCAATCCCGAGGGCATCAAACGCGACTTACAATTACTGATTGCCGATCCGCGTCTGGGTGCCAAAAACCTCGGACAACGTGTTGCCCATATCGATAGCACGACAGTCCGGGCATTGTTGGCACAACGTTCCGATATTTCGGAACAAGAAGCCCAGGAAATTGTCAATCGGATGATGTCGGTTCGTGACCAATTCCTGCACCAGGTGCAGAAGGTTCAAGACCGCATTAAAGCGGTTGTTGATGGCATTTTTGGCCGGATTCGCAACTACCTCAACTCCTTGGAACGTCCGGAACTCAACTACGAAGGACTCAAGCATGATGTTCGGACCTTGTTCGACGATCCACAAGCGGGATTTGATGCCTTGCGCGATCGCCTCAGTCACTTCGATCGCGATACCCTGATCGCCGTGATTAGTTCTCGCGATGATATCTCCGAAGCGGATGCTAACCGGATGGTGGCTCAAATCGAAGGGGTTCGCAATAATATACTCCGTCGTGCTGAACGGATGCAACTGGAAACCCAACGCCGTCTCGAACAGATGAAACACGAAGCAGAACGCCAAGTGGAAGAAACCCGCAAAGCGGCAGAAGTCGCCTCTTGGTGGCTGTTCTTCACCGCATTGGTTTCGGGGATTGCGGCTGCCGGTGCCGGTGCTCTAGGTGTGCTTCTGACTTCACGGGTTCTGTACTAACCTACGCTGACCCATTCCTCCTCTCCTTTGTAGGGGCAGTCCATCCATAGCCCCTACGGATAGAATTTGGACAAGCTATATAGAAACAAAGCCTCTTTTTTAAGGGGCTTTTTTTTACCGGAAAATTCCTCTAATCCGGAATCCGGTGTTCAAAATCTATAAAAACCCGCACCCTAAAGGGTGGGGCTATACAAACGAAGCCCGCCTGCGCGGGCTGAAGAGTAAAAACGACTTTCGATAGTCGGATTTGGTAGAAAATTCCCTATTGACATCTGATTTTCTTTAGGCTTTAATAGAAAATATAGTAGTCTCTCAAGGGAAAAAGCTGAGAGAGTATTCACTCACCCATGAACGAATCGGGAGGAAACCAATGTCTGAGTTAGTTGGCATTTCTAATCAAAAACTATGCAAACCCATAACCGGGCATTAACCGAGAAACTTTGACAATGAATTTTGCATTGGAAACCTCCATGCGGGTTTTTCGGGATGCCTGGGAATCGACACACCAGACAAATCGAGGAACTCTCATCTATCATGAACCTAGAACAACTGGGTTGGACTCCATTTTTTAACGAATCATTTGCACCGTATCGGGAACAAGGCTATCTTCCCGGACGGGTGGCGATCGCCCATAAACATCTCTACGTCATTTACTCCGAAAGCGGAGAACTCTTAGCCGACATTACCGGAAAAATGCGCTATCACGCCACCAGTGAAAACGATTTTCCGGCAGTGGGAGATTGGGTCGCGATGGGACTGCGCGAGGGGGAAAATAAAGCGATTATTCAGGCTATTTTGCCCCGAAAAACTAAGTTTTCCCGGAAAGGGACGGGAGTCAAAACCCGAGAACAAATCGTCGCGACTAATATCGATACAGTCCTGTTAATGTCAGGAATGGACCGAGATTTTAACCTGCGACGCATTGAACGGTATCTGATTTTAGCCTGGGAAAGCGGTGCAAAACCAGCGATTGTGTTGAATAAGGCGGATTTGTGCGATCGCCTGGAAGACGACATTGCTGAAGTTGAAGCAGTGGCGATGGGAGTGCCGATTATTCCTTTGAGTGCGATCGGCGGAGTCGGGTTAGATGCCTTAACTCCCTACCTGCGATCGGGAAACACCGTTGCCTTACTCGGGTCCTCCGGGGTCGGCAAATCCACCCTCACCAATCAATTACTCGGGACTGCCACTCAAAAAGTGCAGGAAGTGCGCCAAACCGATAGTCGGGGACGGCATACCACCACCCAGCGAGAATTGATGATATTACCCTCCGGTGCCATGCTGATTGATACCCCAGGAATGCGGGAAATTCAAACTTGGAACCATCAAGAGGGATTACCGGAAACCTTTGCGGATATCGAAAGTTTGGCGCAACACTGCCGATTTCGGGATTGTCAACATGACTCCGAACCCGGTTGTGCCATCCAGGAGGCGATCGCAGAGGGAACCTTGGATTTTGAACGATTTTTCAGTTATCAAAAGCTGCAAAGCGAGTTAGCTTATTTGGCCCGAAAACAGGACCAAACGGCTCAATTAGCAGAAAAGAAACGCTGGAAAAAGATTCACCAACAAATCCGGAAGCTGAGTAAAGGATAAAACAATGCGGTAATTTGGCAAAAATCATCGCAGAAACCCGGTTTTTCACTCCCTTGCAGTGGGTTAGAAACCGGGTTTCTTTCAACAATTTGGGTAACTTAGCAAAAGTTGTCGCAGAAACCCGGTTTCTGGTGCCCTTGAAGTGGGTGTTTTTGACTCCCTTGCAGTGGGTTAGAAACCGGGTTTCTTTCGTAAATTTAGGCGATGTGGCAAAAGTTATGCACCAAACCCGGTTTCTGGTGCCCTTGAAGTGGGTG
>NZ_JAMXOT010000445.1 GCF_024220515.1 Oscillatoria sp. HE19RPO | reverse complement strand
GGCTACATGATATTAGGGTTTGGGGTGATTGCATTTATTATTTGGACAGGCGCTTCTCGAAGCGCGGCTACATGATATTAGGGTTTGGGGTGATTGCATTTATTATTTGGACAGGCGCTTCTCGAAGCGCGGCTACATGACATTATGGCTTTGGGGTGATTCAATTTATTATTTGGACAGGGCTAGGGGTTAGGTCACTTGGGATGATCAATCAAACAGGATACAAGAAATCTACGAGATAGACTGTCTAAGCAACAGGGTGGCCTTTTCAGCAGACAAGGGTTTAGAGAAAAAATAACCTTGTCCATCTTCAGACCCCAAGGATTTAAGTTCTGCCAGTTGTTCAGGGGTTTCTACCCCTTCTGCGGTGACATCCATTCCCAAACCGTGGGCTAAAGTTACGATCGCCTGAATGATTTCCAAATTTTTACCTTCGGTGCCGATCCGTTGCACAAATGATTTATCAATCTTCAAGGTATCAATTGGAAACTCAGCTAAATGAGAGAGGGAAGAATAGCCAGTTCCGAAGTCATCTAAGGATAAATGAATGTTTCGTTCTTTAAGTTGCCAGAGGGTTTGATTGGCGGCTTGGGTATCTTCAATCAGGACACTTTCGGTAATTTCCAGCTTTAAGAAAGCCGGATTGAGACCTGTTTCTTGGAGGATGCGATCGATGTCTTCAACTAAATCCGGTTGGAGAAATTGTTTGCCGGATAAATTGACGCTCATTTTTAAGACCCCAGCTTTACGGAGCGAGGGAAATCGGGTTTGCCATTCCACGAGTTGTTGACAAGCTTCCCGCAGGACTAAGATGCCTAAGGGGACAATTGAGCCCGTTTCTTCTGCCAGGGGAATAAATTCGCCAGGGGGAATAAAGCCTCGTTGAGGGTGATGCCAGCGCAGCAATGCTTCAAATCCGACGATTTTACCGTCGAATAGAGATACGATGGGTTGATAGGCGAGTTTAAGAGAGGTTTGATTGAGGCTGTCGGCTTCATGGAGTTCTCGGCGCAAATCATTTTCTAACCGTAAGAGTTCCACAGCCCGGTCATGCATTGCCTTATCAAAGATAGCAGTGCGAGCTTTGCCACTGCGTTTGGCGTGATACATGGCGATATCTGCGTTCCGGAGTAAATCGGCGCTGACTTCATGCTCGATGGAACTGAGGGCGATGCCGATGGTAACGGTAATAAAGACGGCGTGTCCTTCAAAGGTAAAGGGTGCTTTAAGTTGTTGATGGATTTTTTCTGCAAAGTCGCTAACCTCTTCAATGCCTTGGACATCTTCTAAGAGGATGACATAATGATCGCCCCCGAGACGGGCAATTGTATTTTGAGAATTTAGACAGCGTTCTAGGCGGAAGGCGATCGCAATTAAGAGCATATCCCCGACAGCATGACCTAAGCTATCATTGACTCGTTTAAATCGGTCAATATCGATAAATAAAACCCCGATTTGCCGATCGCTTTGCAGATTGTTGCGGGCGCTGGCTTCCCGGAGTCGTTCCATTAAAAAGGCACGGTTCGGCAGTCCGGTTAAGGGGTCATAATAGGCTTGATGAATCAGTTCTTCTTCCGCCCGCTTCCGCTCGCTGATGTCGGTTTGAACCCCAATATAGTGGGTAATTACCCCCCGTTCGTTTTCCACGGGAGACAGACTCAGTTCATTCCAAAATAATGTCTCATCTTTGCGATAATTGCGTAAGGTGACTTTGCAATCTTGTCCGTTGCGAATGGCCTTTCGCAATTCTTGTAATGCCGGTTGATGGCGATCGCGACCTTGTAGGAATCGGCAGTTGCGTCCCGTGGCTTCGGTGTAGGAATACCCGGTCATTTTTTCAAAACTGGGATTGACGTAAACCACGGCATTATCTTTGTTATACTCGGAGATAACGATGCCATTACTACTGGCGGCGATCGCTCTTTCAAAGAGTCGCAGGCGTTCTTCTTGTTCTTTGCGCTCCGTGACATCCCGGGAATTGAGCACAAATCCCGTAATTCCCGGTTCCTGAAGCAGGTTGCTGCCCACAGACTCTAGGGTAACCCATTTCCCACTGGCATGAAGAAAGCGAAATTCACTCTCAACCACCCCGCCTCGTTGTTCCAAGGCTTGGGTAAAAAGAGTATAAATCCCCTCTTTGTCTTCGGGGTGAATGTAGTTAAACCCATTGTCACCGATTAAATCTTGGGGTTTATAGCCGAGAATTCTTTCCACCGATGGACTTTGATACCGAATCGTTCCATCTTCTTCTAAAATGGTAATAATATCCGATGAATTCTGGACTAAAGAGCGAAAGCGTTTTTCACTTTTAGCCAGGGCTTCTACGGCATTTTTCTGTTCGGTAATATTAAAGGCACTCAGGCAAATTCCAATAATCTGATTTCTTTCATCAAAAATAGGCTGCCCGTTAATTTCAAACCAGTATTCAGTTCCCGTATTTCCCAAGATTTTCTGCTGGACTTGTACGGGCATTCCTTGGAGGCAATGATAAAAGCTTTGGTTGAAGAGTTTCAACCCAGTATTCGAGACATATTGGTAGGCAAAATCTCCGGGCTGAATTGTTTTATCCCATAAGGTTTTAACGGTTTCCCTGGCCGTCTTATTAACATCTTTAATTTTATAATTGCGGTCAATTAAAACAATAGATTGAGCGGATGAATTGAAAATTGCCCTTAAATTAGCTTCGGATTCAATTAAGGCCGCCTGAGTTTGCTTACGTTCCGTCACGTCGGTCAGGGTTTCGATTAACCGCACGACTTGGCCGGTACTGTCGCAGAGGACTTCTCCTTTACTGACAATCCAGCGGATAGAGTCGGTTTGACCATGCAGGATCCGATATTCACTTTCGTAGTTCGTTTTAGCGGCGATCGCCTGCACAATTGTGCTTTGGACCAAAGGCCGGTCTTCCGGTTGAATGGTCTTAATATAACTACCAATGGTGGGGTTATAGCTGACCTTTTCCACCCCTAAAATGGCGTGAACTTCATCAGACCAGGTAACAATTCCTGACTGCAAATCCCACTCCCAAACTCCCATTTTGGCCGCTTTAAACGCAGCCAACAATCGCCCTTCACTCTGCTGCAATGCCCGTTGTGTGCGCTGGCGATCGAGTTCGGCAGCGGCTTGTCCCGCAAATATACTCAAGACCAATTGGGCGCGGTGAACGTCGATTAATGGGCGATCGTCGAATCCACACATTAACCCGATCGGTTTGCCATGCATATCCACCAATCGGACTCCCAAGTAGCTGCAAGCTTCTAGCTTACCCAGGGGGTTCCCTAGAGACAGGTGCGACTTAAAATCATCGGCAATCCAGTCAGTTCCACATTGCAGGACTTTGGCCCAAGGGGTCCCGGCGATCGGATATTCCAGTTCGCACAATTGCTCATTCAAGCTCGAACCCGTCAGTTCGCCTCCCTCCCAGAATGCCCGAACTTTCACCACAGAAGCTTTGTTCCCAACTACTTCTCCAATGAAGACGTAGCGCATTCCCAACAATGACCCAAGATAGCAAGCCAAGGCGGGGAAAAACTGCTCTCCCGTCACCGGGGCTTTTTCGTTGTCCAGGGATTGTAGGATGTTCTCGACTTCCTTGAACTCGCTAATGTCTTTGAAGGTTTGAAAGTACAGCAAATCCTTTCCCACTGTCAATGCCTCAATGGACACACTCACCCATAAGGGTGTGCCATTGGCTTTCTTCGCCACCAGTTCATAGTTCTTGATGACCCCTTGAAGTTGGAGGGTATCGAGGAGTTTTTTTCTTTCCGTTAAGTTATAATAAAAACAGTCTTGGTGGCGATTAATCGGCTCAGTGCCTCTAAAGCCGAAAAGCTCCCGAAAGCAATCATTAACATAGACAATCTTGCCATCGGTAGAATTGGTCAAGGCGATCGGCACAGAAATCCGTTCGGCGATCGCCTCAAACAGACAGTTGGTCCCGCAAATCTCTAGGGAGACGGGTAAATCACTGGAAATAGACCCGTCCGGGTTGATGTAACTCAGGGTAGCTTCCTCCTTGACCCTTTGGCGTTCTAACTCCTGCTGTTCCTGCTCTTCATTGCTCCATTCTATCTCTTCATTATGTTCCACTAAGCTCATCCACACTCCTTCCCTCTCGTTGGGAAACTCTCGGCCCATCTCATTTAAAAAATTGTATGAACATTTTTTAATTAATCTTAATATTCTGTGGCCCTTTTGTAAAACAGTTTTAATTAAAATTCATTCAAGCCCATCGGCTCGGCAGACAGAACTTGTGCCAATACTTAACAAAAAAGCCCGTTCCTCGGGCCACAAGACAGTTCACCGGCTCTTTGTTGATGAAAACCCCGGTTACCCTTCAAGCCTCTGTACCTAGATTACCCTGATGAAGCTAATCACTCCCATGCCTCTTCCTTGCGGGTTAAACATAGCGCTCAATAGCCCTGAAATCATTAGAGTGATGCAAAAAATCGGGTCCTAACGAGATGAAATGTTAACCGCCTAACCGGGCTAACGCTCCTAAAGCGCTGGTTGAGGTCGGTAGATGCGGGTGGAGAGTTCAGTTGTCCCAGTCATTGTAAGAGGTATCCAAAAAAATTAAGGATTGTACATAAATCTTTACAGCCAGAACGACTGCCCCATAAGCTTTTGGGATGTCACCCGGTCCCTAGGGGCCGGACGAACAACTTCTCCCCTCCCCCCAGCAACAATCCCTCATCCTGTCAAAGTGCCTACTGAATCTAACCCATTCCTACACTAAAATTAGCGATACCGTTAGAGGAGACACCTGCAATGCTAGAATCCTACCGTCAACAGGCCGCATCGAGGTCCAGTCAAGGCATTCCGCCCCTGCCCTTAGATGCCCAGCAAACCTCAGAACTCTGTGAACTGCTGAAAAATCCCCCAACTGGAGAAGAAGAAACCCTCCTGCACCTGCTGCGCGATCGCATCCCCCCCGGAGTGGATCAGGCTGCCTACGTCAAAGCTGGCTTCCTCACCGCCATTGCCAAAGGCGAAGTCACCTCTCCCCTGATTTCCCCCTTGGAGGCGATCGAACTCCTCGGCACCATGTTGGGCGGCTATAATGTCCAATCCTTAATCGATCTGCTGCAATCCGGCGACAACACCATCGCCCAAGCTGCTGCTGATGCCCTCAAGAAAACCCTGCTGGTGTTTGATGCCATGCATGATGTCCTGGAGTTGTCCGAAACCAACCCTTATGCCAAGCAGGCGATCGACTCCTGGGCGAATGCCGAATGGTTTACCTCTCGCCCTCCCGTCCCTGAAACAATCACCGTCACCGTCTTCAAAGTCCCCGGGGAAACCAACACCGACGACTTGTCCCCCGCCTCTCATGCCACCACGCGCCCAGATATTCCCCTGCACGCCCTAGCGATGTTAGAATCCCGCATGGACGGGGCGCTAGAAACCTTAGCGGAAATCAAGGGCAAAGGACATCCTGTCGCCTATGTGGGGGATGTGGTGGGAACCGGGTCCTCCCGTAAATCGGCGATTAACTCCGTCTTGTGGCATATCGGCAATGATATCCCCTGCGTTCCCAATAAACGGGCTGGGGGCTATATCCTAGGGGGTGCGATCGCCCCGATTTTCTTCAACACTGCCGAAGACTCCGGTGCATTGCCCATCGAGTGCGACGTCACCAACCTGGAAACCGGCATGGTGATTACCATCCATCCCTACAAAGGACAAATCACCAACGAAGCGGGAGAGGTGATTTCCACTTTCACCCTCAAACCGAACACCATCCTGGATGAAGTGCGCGCGGGGGGACGGATTCCCCTGATTGTCGGGCGATCGCTGACGGACAAAACCCGCAAGGCGACTGGACTCGACATCAGCCCCATCTTCACCCGTCCCGAAATCCCCACCGACTCCGGCAAAGGCTTCACCCTTGCCCAAAAAATGGTCGGACAAGCCTGCGGCGTCTCAGGCGTCCGTCCGGGCACCGCCTGCGAACCCCTAATGACCACCGTTGGTTCCCAGGATACCACCGGACCCATGACCCGCGACGAACTCAAAGAACTCGCCTGTCTCGGCTTCTCCGCCGATTTAGTCATGCAGAGTTTCTGTCATACCGCCGCCTATCCCAAACCCGTGGATATCACCACCCAAAAAGAACTCCCCGACTTCTTTTCCACCCGAGGCGGCGTGGCATTACGTCCCGGAGATGGCATCATCCACTCCTGGCTAAACCGGATGCTACTCCCGGATACCGTCGGCACCGGAGGCGACTCTCACACCCGTTTCCCCCTGGGAATCTCCTTCCCCGCAGGTTCCGGCTTAGTCGCCTTTGCGGCGGCTTTAGGCGTCATGCCTTTAGATATGCCGGAATCGGTGTTAGTGCGGTTTAAAGGGGAATTGCAACCCGGTGTTACCCTGCGGGATATTGTCAATGCCATTCCTTATGTTGCCATCCAAAAAGGATTGCTCACTGTCGAGAAACAGAACAAAAAGAATGTGTTTTCTGGGCGGATTATGGAAATGGAAGGCTTACCGGATTTGAAAGTAGAACAAGCCTTTGAACTCACCGACGCCACCGCAGAACGCTCCTGTGCCGGTTCTACTATTAAACTGAGTGAGGAAACCGTCGCCGAATACCTGCGATCGAACGTGACGCTGTTAAAAAATATGGCCGCCCGAGGCTATCAAGACCCTCGCACCATCCTGCGCCGAGTCGCCAAAATGGAGCAATGGTTAGAGAATCCCCAACTCATGTCTGCGGATGCCGATGCCGAGTATGTGGAAACCCTAGAAATCGACTTGAACGAGATTAAAGAACCGATTGTTGCTGCACCCAATGACCCGGACAACATTAAATTAATGTCCGAATGTGCCGGAGATAAAATTGATGAAGTCTTCATCGGGTCCTGCATGACCAATATCGGCCATTATCGCGCTGCTGCCAAAGTATTAGAAGGAGCAGGATTAGTCAAGGTCCGCCTGTGGATTTGTCCTCCCACCCGGATGGATGAAGAACAGTTAAAAGCTGAGGGCATTTACAACATTTTTGCAGCCGCCAATGCCCGGACTGAGATGCCCGGTTGTAGCCTTTGCATGGGCAACCAAGCCCGAGTTGACGATGGCGCAACGGTGTTTTCTACCTCGACGCGCAATTTCAATAATCGCATGGGCAAAGATGCGCGAGTGTATCTCGGTTCAGCGGAATTAGCAGCAGTTTGTGCCTTACTCGGACGGATTCCCACGGTGGAAGAATATCAAGCAATTGTCACGGAGAAAATCAATCCCTTTGCTGATGATTTGTATCGGTATTTGAACTTTGACCAAATCCAAGGATTTGAGGATGAAGGTCGAGTTATTCCGTTGGAAGAGTTGCCCAAGATTGAGGATATTTTGGGAATGCCTGTCGGCGCGGGTAAATAACTGCACGCCCAGACTGTAGCGGTTCCCGGATTCATGAGGTACAGATATCTAGGGAAGCTTGATGCTCCTACGGACTAGATCCATATCCTGTCTTTACTTTCCCGGTTTGGGAAACGCTATCAGTTAGAGGTTCAGGGACTAAAACTCTACCGTGAGTTAAGGGAACTCCAAAAAATAAAATCTCCAAAACGTTCGTTCGTATGACGGATCAACGGAGTAGCCCCCTCAATGTAGGGGCGCAATGCTTGCGCCCTCCGGAGGGCGCAAGCATTGC
>NZ_JAMXOT010000444.1 GCF_024220515.1 Oscillatoria sp. HE19RPO | reverse complement strand
GTTCGTTCGTAGATCAACAAAGTAGCCCCGTCAATGTCGGAGTAAATGCTTGCGCCCTCCGGAGGGCGCAAGCATTTACTCCGACACATAGCTTCCTTTCAGTTGAAAGTTTGGAGGATTTATATTTTGCAATCCCCTAATAGACCGATTCCAACCGGATTCCGCATCACTCAACCTTCCCCTCATCGAAACTCCCCGGAAGAACAATGGTAAACCCATGTTTTATCTAATTTGCTACGACATCGTAGAAGATAACCGGCGTAATCGAGTTGCCAAACTCTTAGAAACCTACGGAATGCGGGTGCAAAAATCCGTTTTTGAGGTGGTCCTAGATGACAACCAATACGAGCAACTCCAAAAACGTTTGCTCAAACTGCTAAATAAACGCCAAGACCAATTACGATTTTATCCTCTTTCTGCCCACTGTCGGCAAAAAGTCCAAATCCTCGGAATACAACCCACCTTCGCCATTGATGACCCGGTAATTATTGCCTAGGAGATTCAAAATGCCACAACCCATTGGGAAACGGGAACAGAGAATTATCCGCAGTTATTGTCAATGCCAACTCTCCATGACTCCTTGGGAATTTTACCAAAAATGGGAAGTGACCCAAGAAACTATTGCTGAAATCTGCGGGCGATCGCCTAGCCAAGTCCGTCGATGGTTCGCCCAAACCCATCAACCCACCGCCAACGATATGAGACATTTGGCCTTGCTCAATTTTCTCCTAGAACATCACGAAGAAATCCCCGACCATCTGCGCTCCTGGCTATGCCTCACGAACTAGCATGACTTCCCCAACTTGTCAATATCATCCGGCCCTATCTTTTCCCAAAATACTCCCCTAAAGTAAACACAAGCTGACTTCTCAGCGGGGCTTCATTTGAAGCCGAATTAATGGAAACAAAAGGGATTAAACACCCCAAAAGCCGTTGGTAATCCGCCAACGGCTTTTTCTTAAACAACCATTTTCAACCCCCTCAAACCAACTTTAAACAAGTTAATATAAATCTTGATATTAACTCCTTTATTGATTCTTGTCAATTGAGGTATTTAAACCCACTTTACCGCCAGTAACCGGATTAGGGAACTCCAAAAAATAAAATCCCCAAAAAACCCGCAGGCTGAAGCCTGGGGCTACACGGACAAAGCCCGCCTGCGCGGGCTAATACAGTCTTGTTAGGTGCTTAACCATCGGGATTTGGATGATTTATTTGTTGGA
>NZ_JAMXOT010000072.1 GCF_024220515.1 Oscillatoria sp. HE19RPO | reverse complement strand
GAGGCGATTCGAGAATCGCCCGTCTTAACAACACATCCGCCTGAACCCCATGATATCTACCTGTAGAGGCGATTCGAGAATCGCCCGTCTTAACAACACATCCGCCTGAACCCCATGATATCTACCTGTAGAGGCGATTCTCGAATCGCCAGTCAGAAACCCCTACAGATAGGGTTGTTCTGAAAAATATGCGTAAATCATGCCTAAAACCCTGTTACCAAACCCCCTCAAATATTACAAATTACTATCTCCTAAATGCTCTTCCAACTGATCCGTCCTCACCTCAGTCAGCCGAATTTGACAGATATTAAACCCAGCATTCCCCCCACCACTCCGCTCAAACTCACAGAGAGCATCGCGATATTGAATCCAATCCAATTGTGCCGTTCTTAACTGCTCTTTACGGTTGCCTGAAAGTTGCCGCATCACCTGTTGATAAACCGCATTTAAGCGGTTATCCGCTGCTTGATAACTTTGTCCTAGCGCCGGGGGAATTTGTCCCCGACGATACTGATAAAGCTCAGAGTTTCTAATTTCCGTTAAATTCGCTAAACAGCCGGAATACAGCATCGGTTGCATCGAACCCCCTTCGGCGAAACTGCTGTAAAAGGCGCATTCAGAATCGCGAAAGGTAATCCAAGCTCGTTGTGCTGTTACTAATTTTTGCCGCCTGCTATTAGACAGTTGCGGGATGAGCCCTTGATAGATTTGATTGAGTTCGCGATCGGTTGCTTGCCACCGTTGTCCGGCACAAGCATTCATTTCACTTTGACTTTGGGGATTGTTGCAATTGAGTCGGGGTTGAGCAACTGCACCCGGTTGATTCCATCCCAGTGCAGTCACCGTCAATCCCACCAGTCCGAATCCTTTCAAACCACGCCAAAAATTATCCATACTTATATTTTTCATGGGGGTTTAATTCTCCTAATTTTATGGTTAATGGTATTCCAAGTCTACCGCCTCAATCTGAACAATCCCCTAAATTTAAACCTATACGCACCCTTATTGTAGCCTTTTTTTTGAAGTTGTAAAGACCACTCTAAATCCTCAACTCAATAAAAACACAAATCAAAAGAGAGCAAATCATGAAAGGGTAAGTACCCTTAGTTTTTATTCAAACCGCAATTTTCAGCCATGCTCTTGACATCACATTCTAGGATATGGTATAATAAATGATTACGGTCGCTAACACCTCCGTATTTTCCACAATCCCAAGAAACAACAGGATACAACACCTACTGAGTCCCTGGACCAACGGGAAGCGGCACTGGGTTGTCCTGAAAAGTATTGAGGGAAAGAGGGGAGGATTTGGAGTTCCCTATATTTAGACCCAAGTAAAACCTCATCGGGAATCGAGAGGGAGAAAACTTACTTTTAGGAGTGGATTAAGAGGGACAAGCAAAATTCAGGGGTGACCCCTTGAATTCACCTGCATTTCTAGTCAAGTTTTCTGGTGCATCTAACTCATTTCAACTATTATTATGAACCAAACCATCAGGGCGATCGCATCTTTACTACTTTTCTCCTACCTAACCAGTCTCGCCAACCCTACCCAGGCACAACCCATCACCCCCGCCGCCGATGGCACTGGCACCCTCGTCACCCCAGATGGACCGCAATTTAACATCGAAGGCGGACAACTCTCCAAAGATGGGGCAAATTTATTCCATAGTTTTGAACAATTTGGACTCGATGCCGGACAAGTTGCCAACTTCCTCTCAAATCCCGACATTCAAAACATTTTAGGGCGCATTACTGGGGGAGATGCTTCCATTATTAACGGATTAATTCAACTCACCGGCGGCAACTCTAACCTCTACCTCATGAACCCTGCCGGGATATTATTTGGACCCAATGCTCAATTAAATATTCCCGCCGACTTTTTCGCCACCACTGCCACGGGAATCGGATTGAGTCAAGGCAATTGGTTTAATGCTGTGGGAGATAATCAATGGTCCAATTTAGTGGGAACCCCCTCTCAATTTGCCTTGAATACTCTCCAACCGGGTGCAATAGTCAACCAGGGAAACTTAACCTTAGAACCGGGTAACAACTTAACCTTATTAGGCGGAAGCGTCCTCAACACCGGCACTTTATCCGCCCCTGGAGGCAATATAACCATTGCAGCAGTTCCCGGAGAAAGTTTAGTCCGGATTTCTCAAGAGAATCATCTATTAAGTTTAGAGGTAAATCCGGGAATAGTGGGAAGGGCAATGCTTGAATCGCCATCTTTGCCTGAATTGCTCACAGGTTCCGGTGTTACTCATGCCAATCAGGTCACAATTAATCCCGATGGAAGTATTCAGTTATCTGGTTCAGGAATTAGTATTGATACGCAAACAGGAGATAATATTGCTTCCGGAAATATTACCGCAACTGGGGGACAAATTGCCGTCCTAGGCGATCGCGTTGCCGTCATTGATGCCAATATCAACACATCGGGCATTAATGGAGGTGGAACCATCCTCATCGGTGGGGATGTGCGAGGGCAAGGAACCCTGCCCAATGCGTTACAAACTTTTGTCAGCGAGGATTCTAATATTGCTGCTGATGCCACTGAATTGGGCAATGGGGGACGAGTGATCCTATTTGCCGAAGAAACCGCCCAAATTTACGGAAAAATCAGCGCCCGGGGTGGCCTTTTAGGTGGAAATGGTGGGTTTATAGAAACCAGTGGATTGGAATTTATAGAAGTTACAACTGTTCCCAATGCTCGTCCAACTTGTACCAATGTTCCCCTTTGTGGAACGGGTGGTGAATGGTTAATTGACCCCAACAATATCGAGATTGTAGCTGGGGGAGGACATACCAATATTAACAACACAAATCCCTTTGTCGCTCAAGGGGATACGGCGCAAATCGGGGTTAACCTGATTGTAGAAGCTCTAACCGGGGGGAATCAGTCCGTAACCATTGAAACAGGAAATGGTGGGGCAGAAGAAGGAAATATTACCCTCAGTGCGCCGATTAATTATAATGGGAGGGGGCAGAACAATACGTTAACTTTGAATGCTCATAACCACGTCATTATTAATTCCGATATTACGGATGGCGTTCCTGGTGGGGATTCTTTAAATTTAGTTTTAAATGCCAATTTTGATAGGGTTAATGGAGGAAGAGTTTCTCTTTTTAATTCCACGATTAATACCGGAGGAGGGAACTTCACGGCCATGGGAACAGGAAATTTAGGAACTGCCCAAGGCGTTAAGATTACGAACAGTATCATCAACGCCGTCGGGGGGAATATCCAACTGACTGGAACCGGATTTAGTGGAATGTTTGCCAATGATTACGCGGGCATTCTAATTAATGAAGGCAGTCGGATAGAAACCCACGGAAATGGCACGATTACTTTAAATGGAACCGGCGGTGCCGGGATTAACTGGAATCCGGGGATATATAGTGAAAATACGACGATATCAGGCAATTCCGATATTACCCTGATTGGAACAGGTGGTAACGGGGTAGACTCCAACTCAGGAATCTTTTTGACTGGGGTGACAATCCGCTCAGAAACGGGCAATATTCGAGTGAGGGGTACAGGGGGGAATAGCACGGGAGAATATAACGCAGGTATCAATATTCAAGATAATAGTCGCCTAGAATCGGTCGGGGGTTCGATTATTTTAGAGGGTTTTGGTGTTAATGGAACAGGGTGGAATGGCGGGATATTAATGGGTCAGTCTATCTTGTCTGCACAGGGAGATATTCGCTTTACGGGAATAGCTAAAGGGAACGGAATTAATAATCGAGGGGTAAGCGTTATCAATGGCAGTCACCTTGAATCCCTAACTGGTTCAATTATTATTAATGGCACTGGAGGAGATGAAGGGTATTTTAATACGGGAGTGGCCATCCGCGATGGGGTATCGGTTTCCGCTTATGAAGATATCCGCTTGACGGGGTTAAGCAAAGGGACTGAAAATGTCAATGATGGCATTAGCGTGATGAATGGCAGTTCTTTGCGTTCCCTGATGGGGTCGATTATCTTAGAAGGAACCGGGGCGAATGGAACGGTAGATAACTACGGAATTTATGTGGATAATAATGTTTCTATCATTTCCAACTCCGGTGATATTCGGATAAATGGGGTCGGGGGAAATGGGTCGGGATTCGCCAATATGGGGATTTTTATTTTGGGCATTAACCAGATAGAATCAACAGATGGAAACATTATCATAGAAGGGACTGGGGGAACGGGAACGGACAAAAATTATGGAATTTCGATGGAGAGTTCCCACATTATATCGGAGACTGGAACAATTCAAATTCGGGGAATTGGGGGGAATGCGACGGGAGAACTGAATCAAGGCGTCAGTCTGACCAATGGGAATAATATTCAGGCCAAAATGGGGGCGATCGCCATCACAGGAACCGGCGGGACTGGTACGGATTCTAATAGCGGAATCTTGGTAGAAAATACCAGGGTTTCTGGGAATGAAAATATCTCATTGAATGGCACTGGACAGGGGACTGGTTTAGGTAATCTGGGAATTGATGTTCAGAATGGCAGTACCCTTCAATCCACGGGAACGGGAAATATTATTCTGGAAGGAACCGGGGTTAATGGTGCAGATGGCATCGGATTGAACAGGAGTTTTGTTAATCCCGAACCCACGGGACAAGGGGATGTAATTTTTCGAGGCAGTAATATTAGTTTTCAGGAAGAGAGTCGCATTTCGAGTCAAAATAACATCATCTTAGAACCGATCGCACCGGGTCAGGCGATCGCCATTAATGATGAAACCGCAGACTATATCCTGACTACCCCAGAACTCCTGATGTTAGATATCCCCAAGGGTTCTCTCACCATTGGTTCAGAAACAGTCGGAGATATTTATGTCGGGTCTTTAGGAGAAATGGACCTCAGCAGTGCTAATTACGCCCTCACCTTCAAAACGGGCAATCAAATTTATATTACCAATAACATCATCACCAATAATCAAAATATCACCCTAGACGGGGCGGTGAATTTACTCAATAATATTACATTCCGCACCGGGTCGGGTCATCTCCTGTTTGGAGGGACAATTGATGGCAATTATACTCTAACCCTGGATGCCGGAATCGGTAATATTATCTTCAATCAACCCGTGGGGAGTCAAATTCCCTTGAATAGTCTGGAAATTGTTAATGCCAATGATGTCACCGCTCAGGCCATTACAGCAGGCCATTTACTTCAATTGGCGGGCATAGGTCAGACGACTTTTAATGGTCCTCTCACCATAAATGGGCCGAATGGTATCCGCTTAACCGGCAAACGATTTCGCTTTTTAAATAGCACAAACACCACAGGAAGCGGTTCGTTAAGCATTGCCAATGGGGATAAGTTAGAAATTGCCAATCCCTTAAACTTAGACGGCGCATTTGAGCAAACTGAGACGGGGGAGGTAACTGTTTCTAGTGCCATTAATACCAACAACAGCCCTATCAGTTTTAATGCGCCGGTCATCTTAATGGGAGAGGCCAGCTTAAACCCGGGAACGGGCAGTTTGGCATTTGGGTCACGCTTGGAGGCGGGCAATAATCCTTTAACTTTAACCGCTGGACAAATTGATTTTAATGGTCCCGTAACGGGAACGAATACCCTCACCTTACAACCGACAAATCCTACCCAAAATATTACCCTGGGAAATGTCGTTAATACAGGAGAGAGTTTAGATTTAACCCGTAATGATTTAGCCCAGATTCAAAATGGATTTACCGGAATTACTATCGGACGCACGGACTACGCTGGGGAAATTTCTATCGTCAATCCTATCACCTTTTTAGATCCAATCACCCTAGAGGCCGGGTCAGGATTTATTTCCCTGAATAGTAATATCACCGGGTTAGATAATGCAGCAGTTTTTTTGAATGCCGCTACGGTTCATCTCAACTCCGATATTCTGACCCATCAGAATGATATTGCAGTGAATGGGAATATCATTCTCGGGGGCGATGTTACCCTGAGTACGGACATCGAAGGTGGCAATCTTAATATGATTGGGACTATCGATGGTAATTCCAACTTAACCCTAGACTCAGGAACGGGTAACATCATTTTGAATCAGGATATTGGTCGTCAAACTGCATTAGGAAATTTGACAATTCTCAATGCCAATGATGTCACAACTCAGGCCATCACTGCCGCGAGTCTGACTCAATCCGCCGGGACGGGAACGACTACATTTAATGGAGAAATTACTACAACTGGGGCAAATGGGATTAATCTAACGGCCAATACCCTTCTCTTTAACGGTCCCGTGACTACAACGGTAAATAGTTCGGTTATCCTAGGGAATACCAATCCCTTAAACATTACAACTCCCTTTACCTTAGAGGGTGGATTCCAGCAAACAGGCACGGGAACGGTAACGCTTTCCAGTGATATTACAACGAACAATAATGATATCCGGTTTAATGCTCCGGTTACCCTCAATCCTGGGGCGAGTTTAAATCCGGGAACCGGGGGAATTGCGTTCGGTTCGAGTCTGGATGCAGGGAACAATCCTCTAATTTTAACAGCAGGAGAACTCGATTTTCAGGGTCCGGTTACCGGCAGCAATACCCTGACATTACAACCGGCAACCCCAACTCAGACTATCACATTGGGGAATGCTACGGATGCGGGGGATAGTTTAGATTTGACCCAAAATGATTTAAGTCAGATTCAGGATGGATTTACGTCCATTACGATTGGACGAGGGGACTCCCTGGGAGCAATTTCAATTGTTAATCCGCTGACGTTTACGGACTCGGTAATTTTGCAAGGGGGTTCGGGTGTGATTTCGGTGGAGGGGATGATTACGGGTTCAGATAATGCCGCAATTTCCCTTAATGCCGATACAATTTTCCTCAACTCTGATGTGGTAACGACCCAGAATGATATTAATTTGACGGGGAATCTAATTCTCGGCAACGAGATTACCCTCAATACGGACAATGATGGGGGGAATATTAAAATTGTCGGTAATATTGATGGCAATGCAGGCGCGAGTGCTGCCTCATCGGGGTTGACTTTGAATGCGGGAACGGGGGTGATTGAAGTGCGGGGAAATATTGGAGAAAGTTCCCCGTTAAATCAGTTAACGGTGACAACGGAACAGACAATTTTGGGCGGAAATGTCAGCACCAATGGCGGGGATATCACTTTTAACAGCGCGATCGCCCTCGGCGAAAATACCCAAATTACCACAGGTGAGGGTCTCGGCAATATTCTGTTCCAGAGTCTCATTGACAGCGAAACCAATGTACCTCAAAATCTCACCCTCAATGCCGGGATGGGAAATATCACCTTTAATCGTGCAGTCGGCAGTCGGCAACCCCTAGGGAATCTGGACATTCTGAATGCCGGAGATATAACCGCGCTGGATAGCATTGCCGCAGGGAGTTTCCGCGCATTGAGTACCGGAAGCATCACCCTTCAGGGGAACTTAACTACCACAATGGCACAGGGAGTTGAACTGGTGAGCGAAAATGCTCTAACCGTTGCTGATATGACCACCAATGGACAACAACTGACCCTAGAAAGTCGGTCGGGAAATGTCCAAACGGGGAATTTAGATACCGCTTCCGCTACAACGGGAGGGAATCTCCGCGTCACCAGTACCCAAGGTGAAATTATCACCGGCAATCTCACCTCCTCCGGGGTCAACCAAGGGGGAAATATTACAGTGATGGCGGAGATTGCCATTACTGCCGGTGCGATCGACTCCAGCGCCACCACCGGCAATGCGGGGAATGTGTTCCTGGACCCGATTGGGGATATCCAAGTCTCTTGGATTAACGCACAAGGGGGAACAAATGGCCGAGGGGGTGATATCTTCATCGAAACCACCGGAGGATTGTTCCGCGCCACGGATTCCTTTGCCAGTCAGTATTCTCCCACGGGATTTGCCAGTATTTCCTCTGCTGGGGGGACTGGTGGTGGGAGTATCCGGTTAAATCATGCCGGAGGAGATGATATCGACCCGATTGAAGGGTTTGAAATTGGCAATCCCCTGTTTCACGGCACTCGGGATGTGATTACCAGTGGCACATCTACCCTCAATCTTGGGGAAATTTTCCCTCGTTCGATTACTCGGGGAAATATTACGGTTGCCACGGATGATGGGGTTGATCCGATACCGGAACCGGAACCGGAACCGGAACCGTTACTCACGCCAGAGGCAGAACCAACACTACTACCTCCCGCAGAACTTCCAGCAGAACCGTTAAGCGCGCCAGAAGCAGAACTGCCTCCTGAAGCAGAATTTCCTCCCGCAGAGGAACCGTTAAGCGCGCCAGAAGCAGAACTGCCTCCCGCAGCAGTCCCTCCAGCAGCATCCCCAGATTTTGTTCCCCCGGGGATAAGTCCTCTGGGAGAACCTTTATCCACACTGGCACCGGAATCTGGACCCCAGGAAGGGAGTGAACCAGAACCGCTTGCAACGGGGGAACTTCCATCAGAACCCGCAGCAATACCGAGTATAACTCCACCGGAAATTATCCCCGAACCCCAGGGAAATCGCACTCCAGTGCCACCTGTACCGACTCAAATCCCGAATCTGACTCCAGCAGCAGAGATGACGCCAGAATCGATGGGGACGGTTTCTCCGTCGCGGAATCTGCCGTCGTCCCCGTCACGGATAGAACCGGAACCGGCAGGGAGTGCTTCTATCCCCCCGGCGATCGCTGTTGAAACTGAATCCAGTACCACCGTGAACAGTCAATCCGAAACGAGTACAACCGCCTCCGATGTACCCTTAGAATCGTCTGACCGTTCTGAACCGATTACCGTAGGGTCGCCTGTGGAACTGGAGTTAGATGTGGAAGTGACGACGTTGGAAGAAGCGTTATCTCAAGAGTATCAGGACTATTTTCAAGACTCGACTCCGGTGGATATCCAATCGCTGAATGAGGTCCGACAAGAGTTGCGGCAAACTGAGGAAGTGATGGGAATCAAAACCGCTGTGGTGTATATCGTGTTTGGCCGAACGGAGTTGTATGAAAATGCTGCTTTGATTTGTCCCAATGGCGATCGCCAGGAAGATTGGCGACGGCGTACTTCAGAAGAGGAATTAGGATGGCCTTGCGATCGCCATCCCGATGACCCGGTAGAATTATTAGTGGTAACCGGATTTGATAAACCTCTACGGATTTCAATTCCCGAGGCCAATCGGGCACAGGTTGAAAAATTGGCCTTGGAAATGCGCGGCGAAATTACTAATTTAAAAATGCTCCACACTCGCCGCTATCTCCCATCCTCTCAAAAGCTGCATCGCTTGTTGATTGAACCCATTGAACCCACATTAAAACAGCGAGGCATCGAAAATCTAGCCTTTATTCCTGATGCTGGAGTGCGATCGCTTCCTTTTGCGGCACTCCATGATGGCGAAACCTTTCTGATTGAACGGTACAGTCTGGCGGTGATGCCGAGTTTTAGCCTAACTCGACCTGTCTATGCTAACTTAAAAACGGAGGAAGTTTTGGCAATGGGAGCGTCTAAATTTTCGACTTTAAAACCCTTGCCTGCGGTTCCTGTTGAATTAGAGACAATTATTTGTCAGACGCCGCTTGGGTCCGACTCTTGTTGGCCTGGGGAACGATTTTTAAATGAATATTTTACCCTGGATGCCTTGAAACAGCGGGGAAATAAAGGAGATTATCGGATTCTTCATCTGGCCACTCATGCCGATTTTCAACCGGGAGACCCAGAGGAATCTTATATTAAATTATGGAATCATCGCTTACCTTTTTCCCAAATGAAAGAGTTACAATGGCATAATCCAGAAGTGGAATTATTAGTGTTAAGTTCTTGTCGGACTGCCATTGGAGATCAACAGGCGGAGTTAGGATTTGCGGGGTTAGCATTGCAGTCGGGAGTTAAGTCTGCGATCGCCTCGTTGTGGTATGTTAATGATGAGGGCACTTTGGGATTAATGACTGAATTATACCGACAATTGCGATCGGCCCCCATTCGTGCGGAAGGATTGCGCCGCGCACAATTGCAACTCTTGCGCGGGGAAGTCCGATTTGAAGGGGGACAATTGGTGGGTTCTAATGGGGCAATTTCCTTGCCGAAGGAACTAGAACATTTGAATGGCATGGACCTTTCTCATCCTTATTATTGGTCCGGATTTATAACCATTGGTAGTCCTTGGTAATCTGTAAAAATGGCGATTTTTTCACAGATAATCGCCATTTTTATAGTTAACCCGTTATTCCAAGACCACCAAGGACTGAAGAACCCGATCGAATTCCCGAGGGGAAATCCTGGTATTTTGACCACAGGAATAGCGGTTTTCTTCGACTCGCACGGCATAAAAAGGAGATCGAGTTGAGGGCAGGTTGGCGGGGAAATTATATAACCCTGGTTGGGGAGTGCTTAATTGTTCAGAACTGGGGAAGTTTCTATCTCCAGGAATTTCCCCAAATCTAATGTCAACTTCTCCTAAAAGAGCGGTTTGAGTGGTATAATGAAATTCACTATCGGGTCCGCCTAGTCCCCCTCCAATAGCCTCAATCATTAAACAGGTATTTTCAGGATTTCGATAAATAATCTCATAGGAGGTTCCTTCTCTACATTCGCCGCGTTGGGGACTATTGGAGGGACAGAGGTTGATTTTAATTTGAGAAAGGGTAAATCCTTCAGGGATATAGGTTGGAACGGCTACGGGGATATTGAGGGCCGCTAATGCCGCTTGTTCTTCAGGAGAAAGGGCGATGGATTGGGACTGTAATGGGCGATCGGCGTGGAATAAACTGAGGAGACTCAGGAGAACAGCAAATCCTAGATAGTGGCGATCGCGTGCGGGTTTAGTCACAGATTTTATCATAGATTGCGGGTGATTTTTAATAAAACCTAGTTGAATTCTAGCAGAATTTAGCGGGGGTTTAGGAAAGGCGACGGCTTAAGTTAATTGCGATCGCCAGTTAACGCAGAAATGACCATTTCAAAGAGTTCGGTAGGTTGGGTGGTACAACCCTTTGCACCGAGTCTCCTCGCTTCGCTTTGGTGTTCCGGGAGGATGGTGCCAGCGTAGAGGATATAGGGCATATAATAGCCCAATCGCCGGAGTTCTTCGAGTAGGGTGTAACCGGCGAGATCGTCCGGGGGACGTTTAATATCTGAGATGACTGCATGATAGGGACTCGCTTTTATCTTGGCGATCGCCTCTTCGGTATTTCGAGACAAACTACATTGAACCCCTAAGACTTCTAAGGCTTTTTGCTCATAAGCATTTTCTTCCAAACAATCATCAACCCACAACACTTTTTTAGTCAGTAATTCCTCGGAAATTTTAGGGTCAGAAACCCGGGCGATCGCATGAATAATTTTTCGGGATTCATGATTGGCATCAGCATTTTCCCCGCTATCTGATGACTCTTGACTGAATTTCTTTTGTCCAGAAGCTGCACCTAGCATTGCCGCTGACTCCAGTTGTCGGGTAACATTCGCCTCCACTCCCGAGGGTCCTGCTTTTAAGCTGAATTCGCTGATAGTATTGATGAGTTTCTTTAAAGAATCTCCAAAGTAAACCACGAAAAATACTGCAAAAGCAGGCCAAATTATGGCCTCGATTAGGGAGATGATTCCATTAAAAAATTCGGCGATTTTATCTGAATTCATGATAGATTTAGCTTGCCCTTTGTCACGGAGAAAGCGAGCAAGATGCTCGCACTACAAGAATAGCAGGGTTCGCGTCATTTTCAAAGTCCTGCAAGGGTTGCTATAGAGATAAAACCAAATCAAATGCGGGTCCCCATTTTTAGACCGATGGTATCACCCAAGACTCGGGGATAAGATGGTTCTCTCCCCGATTGATGCTTCATCTTAGTCTATTGCCACCCCTTCGATTTCATCCTCGGTTAAACTGTACAATGTTTGCAGTTTTTCTAGCTTCTCCGAGTCGGGATTCCAGAAACCCCGTCCGTGAGCTTCTAGCATTCTGCCGACAATATTCCGAAACGCTTCGGGATTGGCTTTTCTTAGTTTCTCTGCCATTTCTGGGTCAAAAGCGTAGGTTTCTGATGCCCCATCATACACCCAATTATCTTTAAAATCAACGGTCCCTCCCCAACCGATTAAAGCGGTCATTCGTTGGGAGATTTCATAAGCGCCACCTGACCCTTGGTTTGCCATTGATTCGGCCCATTTGGGGTTGAGGAGTTTGGTGCGATATTCTAAGCGTAAGAGGTCTTCTAATTTGCGGGGAGTGGTATCTTTGGAGAAACTTTCGATTAAGCTGGCGGTAACTTTTTTACCGCTTTGAGTTTCGGCAGCGCGTTTTAATCCGCCGGTGTTGGCATAATATTCCTGAATATCTGTGAGTCCATATTCCACAGAGTCAATTTCTTGGACGATGCGATCGCTCGTTTTAAGTAACTGTTGCAACACCTCCGGACGCGCTTTGCCTTTGTCTTTTCGTCCGTAACTAAAAGCATTTCGACTTTCCCAAGTTTTGCCTAATTCATCCCCCGATTCCCAGTTGCTATCAACTACTTGGTCATTAACTAAGGACCCAAAATCTCCGGCAGGGTTAGAAAACAACCGGGCGGAAACATTCTCGATTCCCTGGGATTTTAAAGCTAAAGCGTGTTTGCGGATAAAGTTTTGGTCTTCCGGTTCATCTGCTTCAGCAGCGCGTAAAAATAAGTCATCCAGCAGTTCGATAATGTTGACGAAGCTATCGCGAAAGATGCCGGAGAGATTGGCTAAAATATCGATGCGCGGATGTCCTACTTGGTCTAAGGGTTGGAGTTCATAGCGGACAATCCGTCCGGTTCCTTCTTTGATAGGTTTTGCCCCAACTAATTCTAACAGAATAGCTAGGGATTCACCCCGGGTTTTGATAATATCTAATCCCCATAACATCACCGCCACAGTTTCCGGATATTGGCCGGTTTCTTGCTGATGTTGGGCGATAATTTTTTGGGCAATTTCTCGCCCTCGACTGTAGGCACCAGGGGAGGGCATTCGATAGGGGTCTAAGGCATGAATATTCCGTCCCGTGGGTAAAACTCCTGGTCCATCGCGCAATAAATCCCCACCGGGTGCAGGGGGAATATATTCCCCATTTAATCCGCGCAGGAGGTTGGTCATTTCGTCGGGAGTTTGCCTTAATAATTGGCAGATTTGCATTGCTTCATCGGGAGTGGGGATGAGTTTAGAGAGGGATTCTGGGCTGTTGCCGGTGGCGAGTTCCTCTACAAGTTCCTCGTCAAAGTCTTGGTCAAAATAGGCATCAAGATAAGACTTTAATGCGGCTGTATTGGGAGGTTCTCCTAGGGTATGTAATCCGGAGGAAAATAGCCGTTGTTCGACGACTTTTAAATAGTCATAAATGGTGATAAAATAGGTGGTTAACACCTCGGGGCTAAACATTCTGGCTGTTTCTGGGGTGAAGTCAATGCCTAATTTTTTGGCTTCGGCAAAGGGACAGTCCATTTCCAGGCCAATATCGACGATTTTTGTGGCGATCGCCTCCCTTAATGCCGAATTTTTCCCAGGGTCTTCTCGATATTCCCCAATCAATTCCCGCAACAATACCATCTCTTTGTACAATCCCGCCCGACCATAAGGCGGCACATTATGGGAAATTAAGACTCCATATCCCCGCCGTTTGGCTAAGATTGATTCCGAGGGATTATTGGCGGCATAAATATAGAGATTTGGCAGATTTCCCAAGAGAATATCCGGCCAAGAATATCCTGTATTTCCCAAAGGAGAACCGGGTAACCATTCTACTGTTCCATGCATTCCAAAATGAACCAAAGCATGGGCCTTAAAATCATGTTGCAGCCATTTGTAGAAGGCGGCATATTGAGGATGGGGTGTCATATCCCGTTCAAACATTAACCGCATGGGGTCGCCAGAAATCCCGAGAGGGGGTTGGACCCCAATCCAAATATTGCCTAACTGAATTCCCCCGATCGCATAGTCATCGCCGTAGGTTTTGATGCCGGTATCGGTGAGAGATTTCCATTGCTTCTCAATCCGCCGAGTCAGGAGATATCCCAACCATTTATCCAGGGTTTTGACATTGACTTTGGTGGGAATAATGCCTTGCGATCGCGTTAATTTTGTCTCCATCGGTGACTCATCGGCAACCTTGACTCGCTGGATTAACTCTTCCCCATCCTCGGGTAAATCCCCCACAGTGTAACCGTTATCTTTGAGGGATTGCAGGAAGTTGAGGAGACTGCGCGGGACATTCAATAAAGCAGCGGTTCCCGTTGCGCCATAACCCGGGGGAAATCCATATAAAATAATTGCAATTTTGCGGTCTGCTGGGGGTGTTTTCCGCAATTGAATCCAGGATTTAATCCGTCCCGTCAATCGCTTAACTCGTTCAGGAATTAAATAGATGTCTTCCCCGACTAAACCACCGAGAGGAACAGTATCGATCGCCCCATCCAGTTCCGGCAAAGCATATAAAACGACACTTTGCAATCCCCCAATCCCTTGGCGAGTCCAAGAATGGATATCTTGAATTAATAACGGGGCTGCGATAAAATAAGGGAGATTTTTAGCAGCCAAAATCCCTTTTGCTACTTCAATTTGCCGTCCCGCTTCCATTGAACCTGCCGGACCCCCCACTAAAGGAAATCCAATGGTAGAAACAATGGCATCCACTTCCACTGCTTCGGCAGATAAGGACCGAGTTTGATTATTTCCCTGCTGTCGCTGCTTAGTTTCATCAGCGGATGTCATCCAATCTCGAACTGCAACATGACCCTCAACCCCATTAATAAAAATCGGCAGAGGAATTAGTCCCGCTTCTTCAAAGTGGTGAATTAATTTATGAATGTAAGGTTGCTTCGTAATAACGTGCTTGCGATAAAGCAGAATTCCCACCACGGGATTATTGGAGGATGAATTTTGCGTGCGATACCAGTCTAAATATTGGCGGGGTGATTCAAAATATCCAGAATAGTTAGGATGGAGTAATCCCATATTAGGAGTCTCGACCGGAGGGGGAATTTCTCCCACGGTTAACCCGAGATATTTTTCCGCTAAAGTCCAAAACATAGCGGCGACATTCTCTGCACCTCCAGCATTCCAATATCCATAAATAATCAGCCAATTGCGGAGGTCCTGGACTTTTTGCACTGGGACATATTTGAGCAGTTTGGGTCCAGTTTTGAGAAAACTAATATATCCGGCGAGTTTATCTTCTTCTCGACCACTAGAGAACTTACTCAGAATGAATTGCACGGGTTTCGGCATTCCTTTGGGTTTGTCCCCGATCGCAAATTTTCCTAACTGAGTTAAACTCATCAGTTCCAAGGCAGACTCGAAAACCAGGCGAATGGGAATCTGCTGGACTTTTTCCCGCAATCCCATGACGCAATCATAGTCAAAAATCAAACTAGCAAAAAATACATCGGCCTCTTGAAGTGCCGTTGCTACCTCCTCGGTTTTGGCGGTGAGGTCTGCGTCACTAAAGACCCGAATATCCAACTCAGGACAGCGCGAAATTGCCACCTGTGCTGCTTGCCGGTACAAGTCAGCGTTAAACGATTCAAATCCTGCAATTAAAACAATTCGTTTCATATAAAGGAGTCGATTAATTTGACTGGTTTAATTGTAGCGGAATAATTGGAAGTTAGGAAAGGTTATGGTAGAATAACAAGAGTCCTCAACCCCCTCACTCATAATGACCCTAGCTACTGCCAAACGCTTTACCATAGAAGAGTATCACCGTCTCATCGAACTGGGGTTTTTCCCGGAAGGCGATCGCACTGAATTAATCCAAGGCCAAATCATTGAGAAAGTCGCGAAAGGAAAACCTCATGCCGTTTGTTGCATGAACCTAAACAAACAACTGATTGTACGGTTGTCAGGTCAAGCTATAATTCGTTGTCAGGACCCGATTACCTTGCCTCCTCATAGCGAAGCGGAACCGGATTTTAGCATAGTGCGAAACCGGGAGGATAACTACCTGTCCCATCATCCGATGCCGGATGATATTGTGCTGGTGATTGAAATTGCTGATTCTTCCTTGGACTACGATCGCCAGGTGAAATTACCCTTGTATGGTGAAGCGGGAATTTCCGACTATTGGATTGTGAATTTATTAGAAAAACAACTGGAAATTTATACGACTCCTTATCAAAAATCCACCGGAACTTTTGACTATCGGCAAAAACAAGTCAAGCTACCGAATGAAACGGTTTCTATTCCCGGGTTTGAAGGGTTAATCCTGGATTTGAATCGCGTATTTCCAGCAATCTCCCTTTAATCCCGGTCCCCATCCCGGGGGTGGAAGGGATAGGATAACTGGAATTTATGTCTGTAGATAGATGTAATGACCGTTGATATAAATTTATAAGCCCTAGAGACAAAGGTAGATATACGTCGCAAGGCATAAAAATTGCTGGGAGTGACCCGATCGCCTTGCGATCGCGCTAAAACGAGACTAAAGAGCATCAATTGCCTCTGTCGATCGCCCAGTCTCTCTACTCCAAATCAGGTTATGCAACTGCGAAGTCTGTCCCCATTTCATGGCATATCCCCCGCCTGCCTGGGGGTATTTCTTCCCCAAATTACGATCGCCCTGGTGTCTGTGATGGTTGCCGGATGCGATCGCAGCATCCTGTTTACCGCAACTGCTGCACCTTCTGCGGAGTCGATTTCCGAGTCTGCTGAGGAGAATCCCGACCCGGTTTCGGAAGCAGTCGCCGAGGCAACCGTAGCGGCAAATTTAACCCAAAATGCGAGGACATGGGAAGAGTGGCATCGGGTGGCACAGCATTGGCAGGAGGCGATCGCCCAATTGGAGACTGTATCCCGGGAACATCTTCACTGGGATTTTGCCCAACAACGACTCCCGGTTTATCACAAAAACCTCACTTATGCCCGCCAACAATTTGACCGCTTAGACCCCTTGAAACCGGCCCTCACTAAAGGAGGTCGAGCCTCACAACTCACCCGCATTGCTGTTGATAAACAAGACTGGACCGAAGGGGTACAAGCTTGGAAGGACGCCGTGGCGCAGTTGCAGATTATCCCCTCGACCTATCCCCAGTATTCCCTTGTCCAACAAAAGCGGGTCGAGTATGAGAGAAAGCTGACATTTTCTCAACAACAACTCTTGCAATTCCACCCCTTTTATCAGGGAATGGCTAAAGCAGAAGAAGCCAAGCAACGGGCTGAAACCGCCTCAACGATGGAACAATGGGAGAGTGTAGCCCTGTTGTGGAAACAGGCGATCGCCCTGTTGGTGAGCATTTCCCCCGATGATGACAAGGCAATCTTAGCCGCCCCCAAAATCCGAGACTATGAAAGTCATCTCACTCAAGTTCATCAGCACATTGCCCAGCTCGACCCCTATAATCGGGCCCTCGGGCAAGTAGAAAGCGCCAGAAAGCTGCAAAAAACGGCCCATTCAATGGGAGAATGGGAAGCGGTGAGGGGGGAGTGGCAAAAGGCGATCGCTCACCTTAAAAACGTTCCTGTCCACCATTCCCAACGGGTCTTAGCGGAACAACTCCTAGCGCAATCCCAGGTTAATCTCGCTAACGCCAACCACACAGTCCGGCAAACGGACCCCTTTGAGCGCGCTGTGGCCACCGCAGAAACCGCCCGCCAACTCACCCAATCCGCCTTTTCCCTCTATGACTGGAATGCGATCGCCTCTCAATGGCAAGAGGCGATCGCACTCCTGCAAACCGTCCCTCCCACTCATAAAAAACATCCCTTAGTCGCACAAAAAATCACCGCTTATCAGACCGCTTTAGACCATGCCATTCAGCAGTCCCATCAATGGTTACAGTCTGTTCCTCCACCCGAACCGGCGAGCAATTCTCTAGCGAAAACCTCCTTGTAACCGTCCCCAAAAGGTCAGCCCTGTTATCTATCACTCAAGTAACTCTCCAAAATAACATTTTCCTATCAATCCAAAATCTAGCTCAGAGGTGGACAACTCTCCAAGAGTCTCTACAATAGATACAATAGAAGAGGGGCGACTGCCCTGGGTCCACCTCTACCATCAATTAAGGATATCCTTCATGCTGACCACATCTCGCATTCGTGACGTGATTGAGGCCCAACGCCAATTCTTTGCCACAGGAAAAACCAAAGACCTCGACTTTCGCATCGAACAACTGCAACGGCTGAAACAAGCCGTTATTGATAGCAAGGAACTCGTCCTCAATGCCCTGAATCAAGACCTGAAAAAGTCAGAAGTTGAAGCATATTTGACCGAAGTCGGCGTCATTCGAGAAATCAATTATGTCCTCAAACATCTTAAATCCTGGGCCAAACCTAAAACCGTCGCCCGTCCCCTCGACCAATTCCCGAGTGTGGCGCGAATTTATCCCGATCCATTAGGGGTTGTTTTAATTGTCAGTCCTTGGAATTACCCCTTCCAGTTAACCATTTCTCCCTTACTCGGGGCCATTGCTGCTGGAAACTGTGTCACCTTAAAACCCTCGGAAATTGCGCCTCATACCTCGCACCTTGTGGCGGACTTAATCCGCAAAACCTTCGACCCGAGTTATATTGCCGTCGTGGAAGGCGGGGTGGAAGTGTCCCAAGATTTATTATCCCAAAAATTTGACCATATCTTCTTTACCGGGGGGACTCAAGTTGGCCGAATTGTCATGGAAGCGGCGGCGAAACATCTCACCCCAGTCACCCTAGAACTGGGCGGAAAAAGTCCTTGTATTGTCGAGACTGATATTGACCTACCCACTGCTTGCAAACGGATTGTTTGGGGCAAGTTTATGAATGCCGGTCAAACTTGTATCGCCCCGGATTATCTGTTGGTCAATCGCCGGATTAAACGCGATTTGTTAGTGGGAATTGAACGGACAATTACCGAATTTTATGGTCAAAAACCCGCCAATAGTCCGGACTATGGCCGGATTATTAATGACAAACAATTTGAGCGTCTGCGGGGGTTACTCCAGGATCGGGATGGAGAAATTCTGGTTGGGGGTCAAACCAATGCAGGCGATCGCTATATTGCACCCACGGTTCTTGATGGCGTCTCCCTCACCTCACCGATTATGCAAGAGGAAATCTTTGGGCCAATTTTGCCGGTTCTGGAGTATGACAAACTAGACCAGGCGATCGCCATTATCAACGAAAGACCCAAACCCCTCGCCCTTTATCTATTTTCCAACGATAAACAACAGCAGCAACAAGTCCTGAGAGAAACATCGAGTGGGGGCGTTTGCCTCAACGATACCATCATGCATCTGGGGGTTTCTGAATTACCCTTTGGTGGCGTTGGGAACAGTGGCATGGGTTCTTATCATGGTAAAGCCAGTTTTGATACCTTTTCTCACCGGAAAAGTGTGTTAGAAAAGTCTTTCCACTTTGATTTAGATTTCCGCTACCCGCCTTATAAAAGCAAGTTGAACTTTATCAAACGGTTCATTGGGGGTTAGGATAATTTGACTCTTTCGAGTTCGGGAAAATAGGAAGAAGAATATCAGGGTTTTTCTTTTCTGTTTGTAGTGACGACTTTAGTCGTTACCTGGAAATTAGAAAGATAACGACTGAAGTCGGGACGTTGAACTAAGGGTGTTCCAACAAATAAATCATCCAAATTTGATGCGATCGCACTTAACAAGACTGTATTAGCCCGCGCAGGCGGGCTTCGTCCGTATAGCCCCACCCTTTAGGGTGTGGGGTTTTTGGATATTTTATTTTTTGGAGTTCCCTAAAACAAGATAACGACTGAAGTCGTTACTACAAACACCAGAGGGATAACGACTGAAATTGTTGCTATAAACTAGGACAAGATAACGACTGAAGTCGTTACTACGAACACAAGAGGGATAACCTAGTTAGTAACTGTAGCGTTCTTCTGCCCAGGGTTCTCCTCGCTGGTGATAACCGTTGCGTTCCCAAAATCCTGATGCTTCTTCCGATAGAAATTCTAACCCGTTAATCCATTTGGCACTTTTCCAAGCATAAAGATGAGGGACCACGAGGCGGAGGGGTCCGCCATGTTCGGGACTCAGGGGTTCATCAAAGAGAGTATGGGCGAAAAAGTTTTCTTCCCGGAGGAAATCCTCGATCGCAATATTGGTGGTATAACCGCCATAGCAATGTTCCATGATGCAAATGGCTTTCGGATCCACGCTCAGGTGCTTCATGAAATCTAGGACTTTGATGCCCTTCCACTTGACATCGAGTTTAGACCAGCGAGTCACACAGTGGAAATCCGCAGTAAACTCCTGTTGGGGCAGGGCCATCAGGTCATCCCAGGTAAAGGTTTGAGGTTCGACCAGACCCCAAACTTTCAAGGAATAGTCATCGCCAGAAATTTGCGGCGTATCCCCATAGGTGAGGACCGGAAACCCCGTAGCGAGATGTTGTCCAGGGGGAACGCGATCGCTCAGTTCCGCAGAGGGTTTTTTAAAGAATTTACCCAACATAAGGATGATTTTTTGATAACTTCTAAGCTATAAGTATATTTGAATTTCTCAACTCCCAGCCCCAAATATTCCTAACTCTTGAAAAGAGGTAGAGACACGACCTTTCGCATCTCTACAACGATTGTTGTGGAGTCCTAGAAACCGAATCTGCTCCCTGTCCCCCACGGTTTTCTCAAGATCTCAACCGATCGATCGCCTTATTTGCTCCAATCACCACCATCACCGTTCCCCCCAGGAGTCGTCGGTTCGCGGGAGGATTAATCTCAAATTTTTCATCTTGACTGACAGCTAGGACATTTAGACCGTAGCGATTGCGAAGTTCGAGTTCAGCAATGGTTTTACCGTGGAAGGTAGGGGGTACGATCGTTTCGACAATGCTATGTTCTGGGTCGAGTTCAAAGCGATCGAGGATACTGGGAGTGGTGATGGTGCGTGCCAAGGCACAACCCATTTCCCGTTCTGGAAACACCACATGATCGGCCCCTACTTTTTTAAGCAGTTTCATGTGAATTTCCGAGGATGCTTTTGCGACAACGTGCTTGACCCCAGCTTCTTTGAGGTTAAGGGTCGTAATAATACTCTGGGCCAAGAAATTCCCGATCGCGACAATCACCGTATCGAAATCTGCCATTCCGGCCTGTTGAATCGCTGAGGGTTCGGTCGTGTCCAGTTGCAATGCGTGTGCTGCAAATTGTTCGCTCACCGCTTGGGTGACTTTCTTCTCATCTACATCAATGGCAAGCACTTCATACCCCAATCCGTGTAGGGTATCACAGACGGCGCGACCGAAGCGCCCTAACCCGATCACGGCAAATTGCTTATTGTCTGAACGCAGATTGCGAAAGAAATTCAGAGAGGATAGATTCACAGGCGCTACCTTGGATTGGAATCAATGGATTCAGATGCCACTAGAAATGCCATCTCATTCGTGAGTGCCGCCAACTGCCTTTTGAATCCAGGGTCTGGAATCTATTGCGCCCCCTCGGCTGAGAGGGGCTGACGGCAAAAGCATGATTTACTTTTGTTAGAGTACCAACTTTCTGGGGAGATTTGTACTTAGGGAAGATGGGAGAGATCGGGAAAATGTTTGTAGTAACGACTTGAGTCGTTGCCAAGAGTGTTATGGCATCCGCCATAACACGAGCCATCTGAGGGTCCACCGCTGGCCTGTTTAGGAACTGGAGCGATCGCCTGATATCGGGGCGGGGGG
>NZ_JAMXOT010000443.1 GCF_024220515.1 Oscillatoria sp. HE19RPO | reverse complement strand
TAGTATTGATCGGTGCGCCCTACTCACAAGTATCTGTCTGTTCCAACTCAAGAGACCACCCCGTCCCTGGGGGACACCCCTCCAGAGGAGGGGAATTTTGGGGAATATGGGGGCGGGGTGGTAAATTCTAGCTAATAATCCAGTATTGATCGGTGCGCCCTACTCACAAGTATCTGTCTGTTCCAACTCAAGAGACCACCCCGTCCCTGCGGGACACCCCTCCAGAGGAGGGGAATTTTGGGGAATATGACTGTATCCCCTGCCAGATAAAGCGATTGAACAATGCAAAAATTAATTGGGCCCGGAGAATGAAACAGCCCTACCCCTTGCCAAGGGAAGGGGACCGGAGGTGCAGTTGGGGCCTGGACTGCACCCTGAACGGTTCCCGATTGCACTTCGAGGGATCTGGCACAATGAAAGATGTCCACTTGCGTTCAATGAACTGATGACCATCGTCCTATCCTTTGCAGACATTGCCCGGTATCGGTCTGAATTAGCCAATTATCCCGATGCACTCGTTGCTTTAGATGCGATCGAGGATTGTGAGGGAGATATAGAGGATGCGGCGATCGGGCTGGCGATTCAGGCCGGACAAGAACCGGATACCTCAGAACGGTGGTTAGAAGGGGTTGCCAAACGATGTCGTGCTTTTCTGTGTCAAGCGGACCACCGCACTGCATTAGAAGCCGGTAACCTCAATCAAATCATGGAATCCCTGACCCAATCTCGTCTCTGTCCGCCCATCTTGGCGACCCCTGTGATTATTTTCGTTTTGGAAACGGGGGTAGAAACTTTTTGTGAACCGCTGAATTATCAACTCTCGTCGGAGTAGAAAAATAGGAGCTTTCTTGGGGGAGATTTTATTAGAATATCTTGGCTTTTTTCTAAGATTAGATTATTTACCGATGGGGAGGAAAAATCCTAAATGTAGAGGCGATTCGCGAATCGCCTCTACATTTAGAGGGTTGAATGTTAACTGGGGAATGTCTCCCGAAACTCCCCATTGTACCCATTGGTCTTGAAATTGAGGCAAGATGATACAGATAGGTTGTTGTTGGTTTTCTTTTCCTGAATGAAACTTTTAATTAGTAATGACGATGGCATTTATGCCCCTGGGGTTTATGCTTTGGCCCAGGCCCTTCAGGGTGCGAACCATGAGGTGACGGTGGTTTGTCCCGATCGCGAACGTTCTGCCACGGGACATGGATTAACCATGCACCATCCCATCCGCGCTGAAGTGGTGGAATCGGTGTTTGACCCCCGAATCAAAGCCTGGGCCTGTTCAGGGACCCCAGCAGATTGTGTGAAATTGGCCCTGTGGGCTTTATTGGACAGTCCCCCAGATTTCGTCCTCTCTGGAATTAACCGAGGGCAAAATTTGGGAACGGATATCCTCTACTCGGGGACCGTCTCTGCGGCAATGGAAGGCACCATCGAAGGAATTCCCAGTATTGCCTTTAGTCTGGCGAGTTATGTGTCCCAAGATTTCCAACCCGGGGCGGAATTTGCCGTTTCCTTGCTGAGATTTTTGGAAAAAAACCCGTTACCGGCGTCGATGTTGCTGAATGTGAATATTCCGGCGGTCCCTGCGGAGGAATTTGCAGGGGTGGCCCTGACTCGCCAAGGGATTCGCCGCTATGTGGATATTTTTGAAAAGCGGGTTGACCCTCGGGGGAAGACTTATTATTGGTTGGCCGGGGAAGTGTTAGAAGAGGTGGAACAGGCTTTGGATCCGAAATTGGGGGTGCCGTTACCCACAGATGTGGACGCAATTCGCAAAAATTACGTTACCCTGACCCCCCTCCATTACAATTTGACCTCTCCGGTGGGGGTGGAGTTGTTGCAGGGATGGGAGTTTCCGTTGAAATAACCGAGGGTGAGTTGGGAGTTGTGGGGGTGAATGCCGGACGTGATAGCCGGTTCTCGAATAAGGGAATGCTGTTAGAGAGGCGATCGCCTCTCCGATGGAGGCTACGTTAACTTTATGAAGTTAGGGAAAACCGGATTGATTGTAAAGTTTTGTAATCACTGGACCGACATGGGGTTGATCCCTGATGGTTAAGGCTAAATTTCCCTGAAAATAGGGCAGCGATCGCGTGCTGATGTATTGAGATATATGACAGCAGATTTACGCGAAAAAGAAAAGCACAGTAGACTAAGAATTAGAGAACCAAAGCTATCCCACTCCATTCCTCTTCTAGCCAATCCGAAGCGGTGAAGGAAGCAGCAAAACAGCGGGATAACTCCGGCAAGCCCTGAGCTTGCCTTGACAACTAAAACGACGCCACTGGTGTTGTGTTGACCACAATTGATCCATTACGGTTTTGGGAAAACGGGAAAGTCGAATGAACGCGCATATCTTCGAGAGTCACTCAGTCTTATGCCCCGTATGCAATCGCTCTGGACAAAGAAATCCAGGGGAGATTTTAGGCGGACTCTATACCTGCCCCCATTGTCAAGCTCGATTAGTGATTAGTTGGAGCGGTCATTACGTTAGAGACCCCTTCACTTTTAAACAATTGTCTGTGTCGCGGCTGTTGCGCCGTCAGAGCAGCCCAGTGGCTCGCATTCTCAGGGATGTGGGAATTAAAAAACGCCCTTCGATGTGGGCGGTGTTGGCGGGCCTAGTGGTGGCGAGTCTCACCTTTGCCACCTTAGAAAATTGGAATGGTGAGTTCCAATTGCCGGGGCAGTTTACGGAAGAAAGTGGGGAGGTCAGGGACTCATTGCCCGAGTCTGGGGAATGATACTAAATCCGGCACTCACAGGTCGTCTGCAACAACCCGCACCCTCAAGGGTGGGGCTATACGGGCGAAGCCTGCCTACGCAGGCTCATAGAGACAACGGACTTTTTACAACCAGATTTGGTAGGAGTCCTGTTTTGGGGATGGGTCCAGAACAAATCCCCGGCTTCACCACCGCAGCGATCGCCCCAAGATTCAGAGTTTGGGGCGACTATTTTCTCATGATTTGCTTAGGGTGACTCCCGGGTGACCAATAACCAACCTTCATTAGCATTCTGAATTTGACTCGGACCGAGGTCGAGAGCCTCTAGGGTGGGGCGCTCCACCAGGAAATAAGGTTGCTCCTGTTCCCGCCAATATTGTTGGAGTTCCTCTGGGGTAGCGGGAATGACTTGGCGATCGCTATAAAAATTTAACGAAGGCCGATTATAGGGGAACGAGGTGTAAATCTTTTGACCGGGGGGAGTCTGTTGGGCGATCGCTTCAGCCACAGGTTTCACCGGATAAGCTTCATTCAACTCCCAAATCCAATGGGGAGAGCTCACGAATAAACACAGCGACACAAACATCCCCCAGAACAAAATTAGGACAAATTGTCGGTCCTGGTGATAAATCAGCAACGCTGAGAGACTCAGGGTTAACGCCACAGAAATTAACAGTACCGGCAAATAGGTCCCCTGGGTGGGTTCTATGACGCCGAAATAAAAGCTCCCTCCCCACAATACCAGGGCGATCGTGCCGAGAATCCCAATCCAAGCCACCGGATACAGGGGGTCACGGGTGAAGGGTTCCGTCGTCTTGCGATCGGCCCAGACTTGAGCCAGTTTTGCCCCACAGGCGAGGGCAATTGCCGGATATAGGGGTAAAACATACCAAGGCAATTTAGTCCCCATCACCGTGATTGCCACAAAATAGACACTGGTCCAAACTGCGACTAATTTGGCCCAACTCAGGGTGCGATTTTCCCAAGCTAACTTTAACCCTTGGGGTAAAAACAAGAACCAAGGCCAGGAATATTTCAACAATTCTAAGACATAGTACCAGGGCGGCCCCGCATTGTTCTCCACAGGTTGCCAAACCCGTTGTAAAGACTGGATGCCAAAATGGGCCGAGAGAAAGGCATCCCCATAATGCTGCCATTGCGCCAGATACCAGAGGGTAACCGGGGTCATTCCCAGGGCGATACCAATCCACAGGTACCAAGAACGGAGGAGGCGAGGGGTATCCCAGAGGGTAAAGGCAAAGGCGATCGTTCCGAGTAAGACCCCCATCATGCCTTTAGTCATGCAAATCAGACCCAACCCGATGCCGACCCCCAAACCCCAGCGCAAATTCCGGCGCGATCGCAGCAGACACCAGATCATCAATAAGAAAAAGCATTGCACCCCCCCATCCAGCATGGCGAGACGTCCGTGGCGGACCACTGGCAAGAGGGTGAGATAGACTAAAGCCGAGAAAATAGCAGGCGATCGCAGACGAAACACTTCCCGCGCAATGCCATACAACAGCGGCACCGATAACGCCGAGAGCATCGCCCCTGGTAACCGCGTCGTCCATTCATTCACCCCGCCAAAAAAATAAGCCCAGGCAATCAGCAAATGCATGAGGGGTGGTTTATTAAAATAGGGTTCTCCCGCACTCGTCGGATAGAGCCAATCTAACGACCCTTCGTAAATATCCCGAGCGACCCCGGCAACAATCCCTTCATCCCAGTCTCGTAACGGGAGAATGCCTAGATCCATCTGATAGAGGAGAATCGCGGCAATCAGAAGCAGGAGGACCCAGAGCTGTTCGCCCCAATGTCGGTTCCGCATTGTTTTCTCATTTGACTCGTGCAGGGTAAAAATTTCCTGGTACATGGTGTTTTAAGAGCAACCAGAGCGAATACGGCGTTTCGGCAGTTTGGGGTAATGGCACCCGGGAGCAATCCCGTTGAGCGGTTCTAACCCTTCAGAAGCGGACCCTCTCCAAACCGTGCAAGGCTTAGAGAATTTTAACGGATTTTGATTGAACCCCGAAGGTCCGGGTCAACTGGTTTCAGCTTTCCCCATCCCTACTCGCAAATCTAACATCCCCAACCGGATTTTTAAAATTTGTCAAGAGTCCCGAGGGGGAGATGGGGGGGATGGGGGAGATGGGGGAGATGTTCAACATTTCGACTTCAGGTGTTATCCTCTTTTGTTCGTAGTAACGACTTCAGTCGTTTCCGCGTGACTTGGCTTCAGCTAAGGGAACTCCAAAAAATAAAATCTCCAAAACGTTCGTTCGTAGTCACTGCTCAACGGAGTAGCCCCGTCAATGTAGGGGCGTATTGCATACGCCCTGGGGCGCAAGCATTTACTCCGACAGATACCTTTCTTTCAGTTGA
>NZ_JAMXOT010000071.1 GCF_024220515.1 Oscillatoria sp. HE19RPO | reverse complement strand
GGAAGCCCACCTCAAGATGAGTGCTCTCATGGAGTTAATCCAGTAAGGTCACGGGCAGAACACCCGTTAATAGGCGCTAGGTGGAAGTGCAGTAATGTATGTAGCCAAGGCGTACTAACAGACCGAGGGCTTGACCTCATAATAACTTCTTTGATTCTTTTTCTTTATGCAGTCTTGAGGGTTTATTTACCTCACAGATTTCCGGGTGCCTATGGCTTCGTGGAACCACGCCGACTCCTTCCCGAACTCGGACGTGAAACGCGACTGCGGCGAAGATACTTGGAGGGTAGCCTCCTGGGAAAATAGCTCGGTGCCCGGTCACTATTTAAACACAAAAATTCTCCGGTTGCTCTTCATAGAACCGGGGAATTTTTGGTTTTTAGAGTTGGTCTATTTTAGCTATTTTAGAGTTGGTCTATTAGGGAGTTGTCCGCCTAATTGTTGATTTTTCCTGGATTATTAGAAAATCACAAATCTACTGTATTTTATACGGAATCCGGTTGTGATAGTAAAAAACCACACCCTGTTCTATGAGCGTTCCGTTAGGAAAGGGTTAGGAAAGGGTGGGGCTACACCGCATACGCATCAAGCTAAGGCTTCCATCCTTATGGGTTAAATGTTTTCAGGGATGGGGCCTCCCTGAAAACTATCCAGGTAATGGATGTGGCTGTCGATCAGGGATCGGGTCGTTTTTCGGGTTCGTTTTTGTTTGCAAAGCCGATTAATGTTCTTTTTCAAATCTTCTATAAGTCTGGATAAAGTGTTTTGTTGTATGGAGTCAGCTAATCGACCGAAGTGCGTAAACCATTTGATAGTCTTATCTAAACTAAGTTCTTGACCTAGGGACTCAAAAGCATACCAGTTGGCCCAACTACATAAGTCCGTAATTATCAGTAGACAAATTAATCGACCATAGAGCCAGCACAAAATGCGCTCGGGCCTTTTACCTTTTAATACATGAATAGATAATAAAGATTTCCATGTCTAAAAACCTTAACTCAATCTGCCACCTAATACGATAGATAGTTCCGACTACTTCTGCGGACCAAATTGAGTCAGGAACATTGGTGACGAACAGAGCAAATTCTAACAATGCTAGATGCTCTTGACTGGGAGTTCTACCCCGTTTTTTTGCTTGTTTTTTTGCCTCTTGGCGTCTCCGATTTACAACCGCTTCAGGTAATCGATACATAATGAGGCGAGCCTCCATTCTATTGGATTTTCCCAGATAGACTGGAAGTTCGATAACCGAACTTTTAGGAGAGCTTTGGTTGGCGTATTTACAAATATTAATAGCTTCAGAAGAATCGGGTTTTAAATAAACATCAGTACAATGGAGTAATCGACTGATAAAATAAGCATTTTTACCCTGAAGCTCTTGCAGGGCATCTAGTTTGAAGTATCCTAAGTCTCTGATAATCAGGTCTTTTTCCTGAACCCACTCCACAAAATCTTGGGCTCTGGATTGGTCGGGTATAGTAGATTTACTCATCTTAATCTGAGTAAATTTTTGAGTTTTTAATTCATAGACTACATCGAGTTTACCTGCCGCTTTACTCCCTGAACCCCCAGCTCCTTTAAATTGAGGAGCTAATTGTTCATGGAGCCTGAATTGGGTACTATCCTGAAGAAAAATCCTGGGAAAATGATTAAAGAGTTCTGGAGAAATATTTTGGTAAGATTTTTGGAGAGTTAGCAGGAGGGTCTCTTGAAAAATTCGTTGCAAATACTCAACGGACTCGTGCCGATTGACTCGCGTTTCTAAACCCTGAGAGGTTAAAGAAGCTTGGGGATTTATCTGGGCTAAACGTCCACATAATGCTGAATAAGATAAACTGGGTTCTTTTAACAGTTATACAGTCATTAACTGTAAAAAATTTTGGGGAGTCAATCTGGCACTGCTTCGGGTGATAAACCCGGTTTCTTTAGAGATTTGATTTGATTTATCTGAGTCAAATAACTGGTTAAGAGTTTCGGAAATGGCCGGGAGGTTTTCGGATAATTGAGTTAAACTCATCAGGATTTATGTTAGATTTTAGGTAGGCTAAATGAGAAAGTGCTATTTTAAAATCACAACCCAAATTCGGTCTAGTTTTTTAGAAAAATTTAAAGATTACTCAATTCCATAGAGAGCATATAGCCTCTAGCTCTAGGGACCACTTGGGAGCAATTCCTCCGGGACCCGGACTGGAAGAATGGCCCAAACAGCTTACCCGATTTGAGTTTGAGAAGTTAGCTTGATGCGTATGGGGCTACACCGACAAAGCCCGCCTGCGGGGGCTGCGTAGCGAAAACCGACTTTTACCAACCGGATTGGGTTTGATTAGAAAATCACAAATCTACTGTATTTTACTAATGAAAACTCAAACCAAGGATAGGAAATATAGGGAGTCTAAATGAATTGGACAATACTTTTGTCCGTTCTTTTGTCCGTGGGTGTATCTTGATCCATTTACTCTAGGGTGTCGGTACAGGAGAGGGAAGAACCCAGGTTTATTACCCCAAATTTTGGTGATTAGCAGCAGCAGTAATGGTTAATAAACCTTGTTTCTTGTCGTACTTTATCTAACTCAGCGCCTAAATTGAGAGGGGCTTCCATCGGCAAAAAGGGACCCGAAAAATTGGGGATTGTTGCTGATTTTTGGAAGGCCCAATCAGCGCTTTCATAGTCAGAAAGGGTTTTATCCGGATTTTGTCCAGAGGACTTGGGATTATAGTTGCACCCTTGGTGGAGCGGTGGGAATAAAAAATTTCTCCCACCGGACTAGACTCAAAACAAAAAACGTACTAGAATCCACCTCGGTTACATTTCTGTTACATTGTTATAGTCGCACAGCATCACGTTTTGGGGGCGTAGAAACCAGTGGGTCCGTTCAATCGCTTTTCCCTATCCCGGGATATGGGTATCGACCTCGGTACCGCAAATACCCTTGTTTATGTATCTGGTAAAGGTATTGTTCTGCAAGAACCCTCTGTGGTTGCCATTGATAAAGACGAAAAAGTGCCGTTAGCAGTGGGAGAGGACGCCAAAAAAATGCTGGGCCGGACGCCTGGAAATGTTATTGCTCTGCGTCCCCTGCGTGATGGCGTTATTGCAGATTTTGATACGGCTGAACTCATGCTCAAGCACTTTATCCGTCGGGTGCATGAGGGCAGAACCTTAGTCTCGCCGCGAATTGTCATCGGCATCCCCTCGGGAGTCACAGGGGTGGAACGCCGTGCTGTTATGGAGGCTGCTGCTCAAGCCGGAGCTAGGGATGTCTATTTAATTGATGAGCCGGTAGCAGCGGCGATCGGGGCGGGGTTACCCGTGGCGGAGCCAACGGGTAACCTGATTATCGATATTGGCGGAGGCACGACGGAAGTCGCCGTTCTGAGTTTGCAAGGAACCGTACTGAGTGAATCGGTGCGCGTGGCTGGAGATGAACTGAACGAAGCGATTATTCAGTACATGAAAAAGGTGCATAACCTGGTCATTGGGGAGCGCACTGCTGAGGATATCAAAATTCAGATTGGTTCAGCCTATCCGACTCATGAAGATGATGACTCCATGATGGAGGTGCGCGGCTTACACTTGCTTTCGGGGCTGCCCCGAACGGTCACGATCAAGGGACCGGAAATTCGGGAAAGTATGGCCGAGCCGCTAGCGGTTATTGTAGAAGCGGTAAAACGCACCTTAGAGCGAACCCCTCCGGAACTCGCGGCAGATATTATTGACCGAGGCATTATGTTGGCTGGGGGTGGCGCTTTATTGCGAGGGCTAGATACGCTGATTAGTCATGAGACTGGCATCGTGACTCATGTCGCTGCTGACCCCTTGAGCTGTGTTGTCCTCGGCACGGGCCGGGTTCTGGAAAACTTTAAACAGCTAGAACGGGTGTTTAGCGGTCGTTCTCGGAATATGTAAGGTCAGTTGATCCTTCTAAAGTATTCTCCATCGTCTGATTAAGACTGAAGTCTCTAAAAACTCCTAATGTACACATTACGTCGCTGGTGGGATCGGCATGGTTTACAAGTAGCACTGGTGGGTCTAACCATCTGTGCTGCTTTGGTTGTTCGGTACACTCAAGGTTCTGCTGTGCTTGAACTTTACCAATGGGCGACTCGACCCTTTGCGTCGAGTCCTACCCAACAAGAACAACTCACCAATGCTCGAACTCTGGAATTGCAAAACAAGGTCCAAGAACTTGAAAGCCAAAATGAAAAGCTCAAAGAACTCTTGAACTATGTTTCCCCGAATAAAAAAGAAGGGATCCTGGCTCCTATTGTTGGCCGTAGTGCAGACCATTGGTGGCAGCAGGTAACTTTGGGTCGAGGACGGGCAGATGGCATCAAAGAAAACTACATTGTCTCGGGTCCTGGTGGCTTGGTGGGACGAGTGATCGGCGTTACTGCTCATACCAGTCGGGTTTTGCTGATTAGTGACCCCAGTTCTCGGGTGGGGGTGACGATTAGTCGCAGCCGCCAAATGGGGGTGATGCGAGGACAATCGGCTTCTCGGGCGGTGATGGAGTTCTTTGAGAAGGTGCCTGATGTGAAGAAAGGGGATGTGGTTTCGACCTCTTCTTATTCCAAACTTTTCCCCCCAGGGGTACCGATCGGGCGGGTAGAGTCGGTGAATTTGAATAAAAGTCCAGCCCCAGAAGCGGTGATCGAGTTCACGGCTCCGATGAGCTTACTGGAGTGGGTGGTGGTTGACCCCTATGAAAAGCCTAGTTCTTCAGAGGATTCTGACGAACTGCAAAATTAGGAATGGTGATGAGAACATCTTCTTTTAGTTACGGGTCTCGGTTGTCTGGGGGAATGCGGTTCGTGATCAATGCCGCGATCGCCGTGGGTTCTGTCCTGTTGTGCTTGCTGCTACTCCCAACGCGCTTTCCCGGTATGGAACTCTTGGGGGTTGCTCCTAACTGGTTGTTGATTTGGGTTGTTGCTTGGAGCATCAAGCGCAAGCCGCTCCCTGGCGCTTTAGCCGGGGTGGTGTTGGGACTGCTGTTAGATGCGATGACTTCGGCAGAACCAACTCATGCGATTAGTCTAGGAGTTGTGGGATGTCTGACGGCTACTTTGCAAAAGCAAAAATATGTCCAGGAAGATTTTATCTCCGTGGCTCTGATTGTATTTGGAATGTCGATGTTGGCGGATACGATTCGGGCGTTGCAATTTAGTGCTCTGGGCGATCGCCCTTTGAGTGAAATTTGGGCCTACCACCAACCCCTCGCTCTGGCTTGCGCGATTCTCAGTAGTCTATGGGCACCTGTTATCTATTTTCCCCTGAATCGTCTGTGGGAACAGATGCAAGCTTTTGATCGCTCCTAGACTCCCGCTCTAAAATTAGAGTAACAGGTCCATCGTTAACGATATCTACCTCCATCATCGCCCCAAACTCGCCTGTTTCGACGGTTAAGCCACTTTCCCTTAATTTTTTAACAAATTTATCGTACAGTTCTTCGGCCATCCCTGGGGGTGCAGAACGGTCAAAGGAGGGGCGGCGACCTTTTCGACAGTCCCCGTAAAGGGTAAACTGACTGACGACTAACAGTTGCCCTTGGATATCCAAAACCGATTGATCCCACCGACTGCTATCGGCCTGTGGATCTGGAAATAACCGCAATTCTAAACACTTTCGCGCCATCCAGTCGAGTTCGGTCTCTGTATCCCGATCGCTGATGGCAACTAATAGATTAAGTCCGGGGCCGATTTTCCCGATAATTCGACCCTCGACAGTGACTTGAGAAGATTTAACGCGCTGGATAACGACTCGCATAGACTTGGATGGGGTGATGATGCATTGCCGATCGCCCAAAATATCCCTTCAATAAATAGGCAATCAAGGCGATCGCTCCTGTCTCTACAAATGCGATCGCCTCTTGACTCTACCATCAAAACCCTACCCTCTTTCCCGAGTCCTTCCCGCTATTTTCCAAACCCTTTGCCGCGAGAAGTCGAAGGCAGACACACACACTTGTTTAACTGCGATCGCAAGGCTTCCTTATCCAAATTCTGGCCGATGAACACCAATTGTGTCTTCGGTTGACCTTTCCACTCATCATCATCAATGGAGAAGCGTTTGCCGCTCAAGTGGAAAATATGACGGCGATCGCTCTCATCAAACCATAAAATCCCCTTCGCTCGAAATACCGTTGCCGGTAACTGATTATCTAAGAAATACTGAAACTGACGAATCGACAAGGGTTTATCGCTCTCGAACGAAATCGACGTAAACCCATCCATCTCCAAATGATTCGAGTGGTGATGATGTTCGTCATGGTGGTCATGCTCGCAATGACCGTGGTCATGGTCACAGCTAGAATGGTCATGATGGTCGTGATGATCATGATGGTCGTGATGATCATGATGGTCATGATCATGATCATGCTCCCCTTTCGAGGCGACTTGATCATCATTAAAATACTTATCCGACTCAAACAACCCGACACTGAGAATCAACGGAAGCGGGACCTGGGATTTCGTCGTCCGCAAAATTCTGGCATCAGCTTTAATATCCCGAATCTTGCACTCCAACAGATCCACATCGCCTTCATCGACGAGATCCACCTTGTTGAGCAAGATAATATCGCCATAAGCAATCTGACTGTATGCCGCTTGAGAATTAAACAGATCCAAACTGTAATTCTCTGAATCCACCAGGGTGACAATTGAATCTAAGCGAGTTAAGTCTCGCAGTTCTGTGCCTAAGAAAGTCAGGGCCACGGGTAGAGGGTCCGCGAGTCCGGTGGTTTCCACGACCAGATAATCGATCTGATCGGAACGCTCTAAAATCTTATAAACGGCATCGAGTAAATCGTTATTAATGGTGCAACAAATACAACCATTGCTTAATTCCACCATATCCTCGCCGGTGGAGACGATCAGTTCGTTATCGATGCCGACTTCCCCAAACTCGTTAACCAATACGGCAGTTTTCAGTCCCTGCTGATTGGTCAGGATATGGTTGAGTAACGTGGTCTTACCACTGCCAAGAAAGCCTGTAATGATGGTAACCGGCAGTCCGTATTTCGGGGCATCCATTGCCACGGACTCTGGGTTAGAGGTTGCTGTTGTCTGCATGGTTTATCAAATGGGGTCAAAAAATCTAAAGGGCTGGTTAGAAATTAATCTAATGAGTCATCCAGTTTGATTTTAGACGAAGATTGAGCCTTTCATCCCCAGAGATTGCAGATTAACACTTGGCTACAGGGGGTGTTAATTGCTGGACTGAGCTTTAGTGCCGATCGCAAATCCGCGACACCACTCCCTATTAGGCGGGTTTTGGACTAATTTCCAGCCTTTAACCTGGGTAAAACCGGCGGATTTTACCATTTGACCCAAACAGTACAAGGTGGGGACCCAGTAGTTGCTGGAATTTCCCGCATATTCATCATTGGGATAAAACTCCATCACCCGTTGCTGTCCGGGATATCCCTTGCCGAGCCCGCCTTGGTAGGGACTAAAATCATCGAGAATTGCAGATTCGATGTAAATTTCGCCATCACAGAGGGCGGATAACTTATCGAGGGCCAGTAGGGGGTATCGGAGGTGGTAAAGGGTTCCGAAAAAGAAGATCACATCAAAGCGGCCTAATTCTGACTCACTGAGCTCATACACGGATTTTTCTAGGCGTTGACAGATGGTTTCGTCAAACCCGAGTGCTTCTCGACACAAATCGAAGGTTTCCCAAGCGCGGCGATCGCGTTGATCCAACCGTCCCAGATAGTCCGAAAAATCATCGATCGCCACCACCTCCCGGGCACCGCGTTTGAGGGCCTCAAATGTCCAGTAGCCATCCCAGGCCCCCACATCTAAGACTCGTTTTCCGCTCAGGTCCTCTGGGACGCCATACATTTCTGGATTGTGGGGATTATCTCCGGGGGTGACAATTCCCCCCGGCAACTCAATTTTGTGATACCAAAAGGGGAACGATGCCACTCGTGCTTGTAGCGTGGGGGACGCTGTTTCTGGGACCGGAATTACGCCCTCTTTAACATTAAACCCTAAATAATGTAGAGGCGATTCGCGAATCGCCTCTACATTATTTAGGGGAGATTCTCCAAATATAGGCAAGTCTTGTGGGAGAGAGGGTACCGTTACCGGGTTTGACGGTTGGGGGGGATTGGATGGAAACATCACCTCTAGTAACTGAACGACAATCTGTTTCCAACTGAAGCGATCGCGTACAAATTGAGGACCCGCAATTCGCACCTGTTCTCGCCAATTGGGTTGAGAAATCAGTTGTTCCATTAAAGCAATACAACAATCCCAATCGGGAGCCAAAAAATGGCGCATTTCCCCCCGAGATTCCACCGATTTAACTTCACTTTTAATCTGGAGGGCAAAATCAGGGTGGGTAAATTCATCAGTGGGTCCGCCTTCGGTACAAATGACGGGCAATCCACAGGCGACTGCCTCTAAAACCGGCAAATTAAATCCTTCAGCGGAATAGGGAGATAGATAGCCATCGGCAGCTTGATAGTAGCGAATCAGTTCAGAACTGGATAACGGGTCGCCGATATAGGTCAAGCGGGCGTTAAATTCTGCTAATTCGCGTTCCGTTAAAATCTTTTTCGCCGTCAACGTAATGGATTCCCAAGATTTGTAAATTAAATCAGATCCTTTTAAGACTAAGCGAGCTTTGGGATATTTTTGGATTATTTTGGTAAAGCAAAAAATGATGGGAAAAATTCCTTTTTCCAGGGTCATGCTACTAACATTTAAAAAAATAAATTCATCCTCTTGCCATCCCAATTCTTTTCTTAAAGCGACCCGGTTGTCCTTGGGTATGGGTTTGTAAAGGCTAGTATCGACTCCGAGGGGGATGGTAACGACACGATTGGGGTCAGCACCACTGCGGAGAAAACCCGCTTTAGACCATTGAGAAGAAGTAATAATGACGGTATTAGAATTTTGATGTAAATCTTCAAGAGACTTACCGGGATTTAATCGTAAAAGTTCTTGCGGGACAATTCCCCATTCTGTGGTGCCAAATAAATAGGTGCGCTCGCTGTGGAGGGCTGATTTAAAATTAAAGGGACTATACATCCGCAGGGTGGCATCGGCAAATAGGTTCGGGGGTGGGGGTGCGATCACCCGTAAAGCCGATTCTGATTCAGCATCAAATAAACCCTGTGCCGGTTGAGAATTTTGGTCTGCAAAGGGAATATCTTGGTGAAACAGCTCTAAGTTCGGATATTTGAGCATTTCCAAGAGTTGAAATTGATTGGCGATCGCATAAGAATGGGTCTGGAATCGCCAACCTTCGACTATCAATTTTCCAGTTACTGTAGTCGTTTGAGGCGGATGGATTGCCGGTGCAGTGAAAGAGGGGTTAGATGGGAGAGTCAGGACCGTTAAATACTGGTCTACAACCTGCTTCCATGTGTAGCGATCGCCCACCCATTTCGGCGCTGCTTGTCTGGCTTTTTCCCGCAATTCCGGTTGCTCGATAATCTGCTCCATCAAATGAATTAAATGCTCTACATCAGGAGCAACCACAAATCCCATTTCCCCTGATTCCAACTGCCGCTTTTCTAATTGGCTTTGAATCGGAAATGCAAAATCTGGATGAATAAAATCATCCGTCGGTCCCCCTTGGGTGCAAATCACAGGTAATCCACAAGCTGCTGCCTCTAAAACCGGCAAATTAAATCCTTCCGCTAGATAGGGAGACACATAAGCATCGGCAATTTGATATAACGCCGCTAAATCCGCACAAGATAGATTTTTGCCAATATAGGTTAATCGTTCTTGAACCCTTTTTTGCTCAGTTGCAGTGAGAGTATGACGGCAAATTCTGGCAATTTCTTGGCGGGCTTCAAACAGATAATCTCGACCTTTTAAAATTAATCTAGCTTCGGGAAATTTTTCAACAATGGGGGCGAATGCTTTTAATAATCGCGCCATCCCGTGGCGGTTATTAAAGAGTAATCCATTGGTGAAAAAGACAAAATTTTCTTCCAGTCCAAATTGCTGCCGTAAAGCTAGACGTTTTTCTGGAGATGCCGGTTGGTAGAAGTAAGGGTCTACACCCAGGGGAATCACCACCACGCGCTCAGGGTCTGCACCACTGCGGATAAATCCATCCCTGGACCAATGGGATGCGGTCACAATAATTGTATCGGAATTCTGATGAGCCTCTTGGAATGAGGAGATTTTCATTCCCCGCAAGATAGACTGAGGCACAATTCCCCATTCTGTACAGCCAAACATGACGGTGCGTTGAGCGGTGGAAGGGGCTAAATTAAATGGACAATAGACACGAAGGATGGCATCGGCAGATTGATCCGCTGAGGGTTGGGGAATCGAGTGTAACTTGGGTTCTCTGGAATCTCCCAATAATCCACTGACGGGTTGCCAATTGTCGGTAACGTAAGGCATATCCCGGTGAAAGACCTGGATTTCTGGGCGATCGAGGAGTTCTAAGAGGAGAAACTGATTGATCAGAGAATAAGAGTGGGGAAGAAAACGCCAGCCTTCAACAATAATCCGCATGAGTTTTAAATGCTAGTGCGATCGCGCCACGGTCCATCGCGACATGATAAACGATAGAATCAGTTAAGTCATTCAGTCAACCTCTTTTAGGCCAGTCTGTTTTGGGATGAAGTGTCTGCAAAACCCCGACTGACTCTTGACTGGAGTGATTCCTGCATCAAGCACTACCGTTTTACTGTTTTCTATCTTTCAATTATGACCTTAACGCTGTACAACACCCTCACCCGTCGTCAGGAACCGTTTATCCCGTTTGAACCCGGTCAGGTGCGGATGTATTGTTGTGGGGTTACGGTCTACGATTATTGCCACCTCGGTCACGCCCGGTCCTATATTATCTGGGATATTCTGCGCCGCTATCTGCAATGGCGGGGATATGCTGTGCGTTATGTGCAGAATTTTACCGATATTGATGACAAAATCCTCAACCGCGCCAGACAGGAAGGGTCATCAATGGAAGAAGTGGCCGATCGCTACACTCAAGCTTATTTTGAAGATATGGCAAGGCTGAATGTCCTCGAAGCCGATGCCTATCCCCGCGCTACTCATACCTTAGATGGGATTAAGCGTTTAATCGCGCAGTTGGAACAAAAAGGCTTTGCCTATCCTGCCGGTGGCGATGTCTATTACAAGGTGCGTGAGTTTGCCAACTATGGGAAACTCTCGGGACGGCAGTTGGCGGAAATGCAAGCGGGGGCCAGTGGCCGCGTGGAGGCGGAGGACCCGGAGGAGTTGAAAAAGCAAGACCCGTTTGATTTTGCCTTGTGGAAGGCGGCTAAACCGGGGGAACCGTCTTGGGAATCCCCTTGGGGTGCCGGACGTCCAGGATGGCATATTGAATGTTCGGCGATGGTCCGCGAGGTGTTGGGAGAGACGATTGATATTCATGTGGGGGGTGCGGATTTAATTTTCCCTCACCATGAGAATGAAATTGCTCAATCGGAAGCGGTGACGGGTCAAGCTTTAGCGAAATATTGGCTCCATAATGGCATGGTGGCGGTGAATGGGGAAAAAATGTCCAAGTCTTTGGGCAATTTTACGACGATTCGCCAGTTGCTGGATCAAGGGGGGGTAGACCCGATGGCGCTGCGGTTGTTTGTGCTGCAAGCGAATTATCGCAAACCGTTGGACTTTACCGATGAGGCGATCGCCAGTGCGGAAAATGGCTGGACCACCCTAAAAGATGGGTTACGGTTTGGTTATGAGTATGGCAGTCAGGTGGGTTGGGATTTGGATTCAGGGGCGATCGCACCGGAATCGGATGCGATCGTCGAACGATTTCAGATGGCGATGAATGATGACTTGAATACCCCCTCAGCTTTGGCGGTGTTGTTTGAATTGGCGAAGGAATTACGTCGTCAAGGCAATATTTGGGTTCATGAAGGGAAACCGGATATGGACCCGCAACAGTTACATCACCAATGGGTTACCTTGCGGGAGTTAGGGAAGGTTCTGGGGTTGGAAGTCAATCCAGTGGCAGAAAATTCGACACCGGAACCCGGAGGATTGAGCGATCGGGAGATTGAATCCCTGATTCAGGACCGACTGGCGGCGCGTCAGGGGAAAAACTTTGCTGAAGCCGATCGCATTCGGAATCAACTGCAAGAACTCGGGATTACGTTAATTGATAAACCTGGAGGTGTCACCCAATGGCATCGCAACTAAAGGGTTGTTCGGTTTTAAATGTAGAGGCGATTCGCGAATCGCCTCTACATTTAAGGCTTCATGTTAAAGATTGCGTAAGTCCTGGGGTTGTTTGGTGTAACTTTAGGGAATCAAGTCTTGTGCCGATTTCCTAACGGAACCCTACGCGATCGCCGTTTTCACCGCAATGGAAAAAGGCGATCGTCTCATCTATAACCCCTGTTAATCAAGCCTTTATCTGAAATTACCTATGTCCCCCTCGCGGATTAAAATTTCTCTAACAACCCTGTTGCTGATTTTCACCCTGGGTTTACTGGTGATATTGCTCTGGCAACTGCGGAGTTTGTTGATTACCCTGATGGTTTCTGTCGTCCTGGCTGCTTCCATCTCTCCCGTGGTCAATTGGGCGGAAAAATGGCATATTCCCCGCTGGATTGCCACAATTATTACTTACCTTACTCTGATTGGCGGGTTAACCGGGGTGGTGTTATTAATTGGACCGACGGCTTTGGATCAAATTCAGCGGTTAATTCGTCAGCTTCCCTCTTATTTGGAAACGTTACGGTTAATTGCTGAAGATTTAGCGGCTAGATTGATTGATACGCCACCGGAGTTTGTGCGGCAGTTTTTTGATACCCAATCTGTAACCACTTGGGGAATTCGCTCAACTCAACAACTGGTACTGCGTTCTTATGGATTAACCCGAGGGTTACTAGGCGGTGTCGTGACCCTGATTTTATCTATCTTTATTTCTGGTTATATGGTGGCGGATAGTCACAGTTTAATTAAGAGTCTGGTTCAGCTATTTCCGAAACCTTGGGATGAGCGTTTGGAGACTCAGGTGATGCCGATTAGTCAGCGGATGGGGGGATATATTCGAGGTCGAGTGTTGGTTTCGGCGCTGTTGGCGGTGGCAACGAGCGTGGGATTGAGTGCGTTAGGGTTAGGGGAGTTTGCCTTGGGTTTGGGGGCGATCGCCGGAGTGACTAATTTAATTCCCTTTTTAGGGCCGATTTTAGGGGCAATTCCGGCGCTGATTGTGGCAGTGTCTCAAGGCGGATGGTTGTTTCTGTCGGTGTTAATTTTATTTGTGGTGATCCAGAATGTGGAAACTTATGTTTTAGATCCGTTATTGGTGGGGTCTTCTGTGGGAGTCCACCCCCTCTATCAGTTACTCTCGGTGATTGGTGGGGTGCAAGTTTTGGGAATTGTCGGTGCTTTAATCGTTCCGCCTTGGGTTGCCGGAGGTGCAGCATTAGTGGAAAATTTATATTTAAAACCGAAACTGAGGGCAGAAGCCGTGGGGACTCCCGAGGCGATCGGCCCAACTTCGACGCAGGGGGAGTCGAGTTTGGCACAGCATCCAACTTCCTGAGTCTAAGGGCAGTCATTTGTCATTTGTCATTTGTCATTTGTCATTTGTCATTTGTCATTTGTCCTTTGTCATTTGTCATTTGTCATTTGTCATTTGTCATTTGTCCTTTGGATTACTGAATACTCAGGACCAATCACCAATCACCAATCACCAATGACCAACAACCAATGACCAATGACCAATGACAAAGGACCAACAACCAATGACCAACAACCAACAACCAATGACCAATGACCAATGACCAATGACTTGTAGCGTTCTTCTTTGTTTTGGTGTAAATTATACCTCAATCCATAAAAGCTTGCCAGGAGAATTTAACCCAAAGAGTTGATCGGGGTTAAAACTCAGCGAGTAAGAGCAAATTAACAGGCAGACTAAGATGAGACAATGGCGAATCATCATGAAGCTATCTCCGCATCGAATCGTCAGTATTTATCTATTGATTAGCGCCTTATGGATTGTCGGTTCCGATCGCATTATAGCGTTTGTATTTCGGCAGCCTGGGATTGAAGATATCACTCATTTGCAAACCATTAAGGGGTGCGTGTATGTGACGGTGGTGGCGATTATTCTCTACTATGCGATCGTCCGCTATACCTCGGAAATTAATCAGTCTAAAAAGCAGCTAGAATTCAATGAGCGGCGACTCGATGCGATTATTGAAACAAACGCCGATGGAATTTTAGTCTTTGATAGTAATGGGCGGATTACCCTGACTAATGCAGCAGCACAAAAGCATTTAGGACTGCCTCGGCAAGAGATGATCGGATGTCGATACAATGAACCGATTTGGCAAATTCAACCGTTAGATGCGCGGGGTTTACCTGAAAATCAACTCCCGTTTTTGCAGGTGATGCGAAAGGGACGACCCGCTTATGAAATGGAGTATGCGATCGCCCGTCGAGATGGTAGCCAAATTTTTGTCTCCATTAATGCCGCCCCCTTGTACGATCGCCAGGGTCAGCTTGATGGAGTCGTCGCCGCTATCACTGACATTACCCAACATAAACAAGCCGAAGCGGTGGCCCGAGCTCGGGATATTGCTGAAGCTAGAAATCGAGCCAAAAGTGAATTTTTGGCGCAAATGAGCCATGAAATTAGAACGCCCTTAAATTCGATTTTAGGGCTGTCTCAAATGTTACAACGAGAAATTTTTGGCAGCCTGAATCCTAAACAAAAAGAATATATTAGCCGGATTAAAAGTAGCGGCGACCATTTATTAGAACTGATTAATGATATTTTAGATTTATCCAAAGTAGAAGCAGGCAAAGAAGAATTAAAATTTAGTGAAATTCCCGTTCCTGAAATTTGTAAATATTGCCTAAAAGTCATGCAAGAACGGGCGGTAGACCGGGGATTAAGACTAACCAGTAGAATTGACCCCAAAATCCGAGTTTGCATTGCCGATGAACGCCGTCTCAAACAAATGCTGCTCAATCTACTTTCCAATGCGATTAAATTCACCCCGAGAGGGGAAGTTTCCTTAATTGTTGAACAACAGCCTGGAGGCATTGGATTTACCGTCATCGATACAGGAATCGGCATTTCTGAAGAGCATTTACCCCTGGTATTTGACCCATTTCGCCAACTGGATACGGACCTGAACCATAACATCCAAGGGACGGGATTGGGATTAGCACTGACGCGAGATTTAGCGCAGTTACATGGGGGGGATGTGCTGGTTAGTTCGACCTTGGGGGTGGGGAGTCGGTTTACAATTATTTTACCCGATCCGCCTCCGGGATATGTTCCAACGGTCCCGAGTGATGAGCTTCCGGCAATTGTCATTCCCGAAGCAGGCGATCGCAAAGGTCGGATTTTAATCGTGGATTATGATGGGTCGAGTACCTTATTGTTGCAAGACTATTTACAAGCCGTGGGACATCATGTCAAAGTGATTGGCTACAGCGCCAATTTTCTGGAAGAAGTGTTTTCCTTTGACCCCTATTTAATTTTATTGGATGTCCAGTTTGCTCATTTGGCGATGGGGTTGCAATTAGTCGCAGAGTTACGCAAAAACCCCAATGTGCAACATTTGCCAGTGGTGGTAGTGACAGCAATGGCAATGTCAGGCGATCGGGAACGCTGCCTCGCCGCAGGCGCAACGGATTATTTAAGCAAACCCATACAGTTAGAAGTGTTAGATGAAATGCTGTTACGCTATATCCCGCCAATCGTTTAACATTTTATTTAACCAGAAAGTTTATCATTGTCAGCCAACTTTCGGACGGAGAAAAATGCTTATTGGCGTTAATCGGGGATTTAGCAAGACCCTTGGCGATCGCCAACCCCAACCCCCAGCAAAATCCCCTCCAAGGTAGCGGATTCGTCATCATTAATGAAATAGAATTACATCTTTATCCCCGGTGGCAACGGGGAATAATTCCCGCCTTAACCCGAACCTTTCCCAACTGCCAGTTTATCGTGACCACTCATTCTCCCCAAGTGATTAGTGATGTAGAATGGGTCCAACTTTTAAAAATAACATCGGCAGGAATCGTCATTGAGCGCCTGCGGTCCTTTGACAAAGATAGTAATCGCATTCTGGAAACCCTGATGGGGACTCCCGAACGTCCCCCAGAAATCGAAGAAAAGTTTCAGCAACTCTTTCGGGTGATTGATAGGGGAGAATTAGACAACGCTCGCCAATGGCGTCAACAGCTTGCCGAACGAGTCGGAGAAAACGATCCCACCTTCGTGCGCGCAGATGGACTCATTCGCCAAAAAGAAATTCTGAATCGTGACACTCTCAATCACGTCAAGACCATTGTAAGCGATTTACTCCCAAGCACCCTAATCCTGGAATCCAGCATCACCCTTCCCCCTGGAACTGTTATTCTACCTCGAATGAGTCCCGTTAGCGGCTACATCTGGGTTGACAGTCCTGAAAATTCTACCAGAAATTGCCAAGGATTTATACTCATTTGTCTCACCCAACTTTATCATAACTTTGCACAGATTGCCCGAAAGTTAGTCCCATTTTTATAAAACTTGTCTATACTAGAAGTAGATAGAGAAGAAAAGCGGATTCTTTATCGGGGATCAACGCAAACCGAGGGTTACTACGATGCAAACACTACGGGAATCTCCGGAAACGAGCTATGGTATCAGCTTTGCTTTAGAAAAGATTGACTCCATTGTGCTGGATGTATTTAAGCCGTTCTTTAACAATTTACCCCTAGACCCCTATATCAAAGGCAACTACAGATTGCGCCGGTTGTCCCGGTTTAAACTGAGGGATAATGAGTTAATTCACCTGCCTCATGGGTATTTGTACCAGAGTAAAGATTACAATCCCGTTGTCGGCGGTGTCAAGCGGCAGTTTGAGGAATTGGATGAGGAACTGATTGCGCTGTATGAGTTTAAGAAACTGGTGCAGGAAGTGAGTCATTACTGCAAGTTAAAACCGGGGGTGGAAATCGGGGTGCATCAAATTCGGACTACCTGTTCCCCGAAAAACTATGGGAACCCGGCACCCGAAGGGATTCATCAAGATGGTGCGGATTTTGTGGCGATTTTCTCTTGCGATCGCCAGAATATCCAAGGGGGAGGCACTCATCTGTATATGGCACGTCGGGAAAAACCCGTGTTTACGAAGGTTCTCTATCCCGGGGAATTGTTACTCGTCAACGATCGCGATTTCTTCCACTTCACTACCCCGATTAAACCCCTAGAAGCAGGGGTGGGGACTCGGGATGTATTTGTTCTCACTTCTCCCAGTTTACTGGTTGATTTTGAAGAGTAAACTCATGTACTGGCGATTCTCGAATCGCCTCTACAGGAGAATTGAGGATGTACTGGCGATTCTTGAATCGCTTCTACAGGAGAATTGATGATGTACTGGCGATTCTTGAATCGCTTCTACAGGAGAATTGAGGATGTACTGGCG
>NZ_JAMXOT010000001.1 GCF_024220515.1 Oscillatoria sp. HE19RPO | reverse complement strand
TTGTGGCTATTTGCCTGAAATTTTGTCAAGAAACCCGGTTTCTGACCCCCTACCCAGGACTGAGAAACCGGGTTTCTAACCGAGATTGTGGCTATTTGCCTGAAATTTTGTCAAGAAACCCGGTTTCTGACCCCCTACCCTTGGATAACGACTGAAGTCGTTACTACGAACTAAGAATAACGACTGAAGTCGTTACTACGAACTAAGATGACCAATGACCAATAACCAATGACCAATGACCAATGACCAAAAACAAAACCCTGCAATCATTTACGATTACAGGGTTTTATTTTAGTAATGGCGGGAGGCGGATTTGAACCACCGACCTTCGGGTTATGCGTACCATCTACAGCTTTCGCTGCCCGGTATCTTTCCAGTTTGTGGTCTGGACTCTCCCTTCACCCTCAGCTTTAACTGTTAGGGTGCCTCCCATCGAGTCTCTACACCTTCTCTTGTTCAGAGCTTGGCTCGGGATTACCGCGCTACCGGCTTCCCCGAATTTGAGAGGCTATCGCATACCAGTTTCCTTAGTATGCAGCCCATCGCAATGCTAACTATTAAGCGTTTAGTTAACTTGCGTATTGAGCCCGACGAGCTACCAGACTGCTCTATCCCGCGTCACTGAAGTTACTATAACCTGAACTTAAGTGTTTTGACAACCCCTAAAGTCAAACTTTTTTAAATTCGTTGCTCACAGAGGGTTTCAGCCTTTCTCTACATCAGCGAGTTGCACCCATACCCGCAATTGTGAAAAAAAACCAAAGAAAATATCTGAATAACTGTTCATGTGTTAAGATGAATTCAGAATTAATGGAGGAAGTCGAGCAATGACGACCGTAACTCAAATGAAATGCGCCTGTGAATCCTGCCTGTGCGTGGTTCCGACTGATAAAGCCGTGATGAAAGATGGCAAGCCCTACTGTTCTGATGCCTGTGCCAATGGTCATGTTAATGGAACAGGGTGTGGACACTCCGGTTGTGACTGTCATTCCTAATCTTACTCATCAGCAAAAATGCCCTCATTCCTGTAGTTAAGGGGAATGAGGGCATTTTTTTTCAATATGAAGGACTGGCAAACCAAATCTGGCTGTAACAGTCTTTGTCTGAGGGTAGCCCGCGCAGGCGGGCTTTGTCCGTGTAGCCCCACCCTTGAGGGTGCGGGGTATTAAGGTATTAAGTAGACGGGAGATTGGGAGAGGTACGAGTGGGGGCTGGAGGTTCCCTGCCGGGGATAAAATTAGGTAGGGGTGAACCCACGCGATCGCGAGTATCAATGCAAACCGACATCGCCTGAGAAGTCACCAAATCAATTTGATTTTGTAACCCCACCACGCACCGCGAAAATTGCGTAGGTAATAAACTGCGGCGACAGAAATCGAGAATTAACGGGGCTTCCCCTTCTGTCGAGTCATCGCTAATATCCACCACACAGGTTGCCAACTCCACAGGACGACGCACCTCCTGACAGCGAGTTAGGGCATCCTCCGCCAAAATATCCGTGCGGCGATCGATCTCAACCACGCATTCCGAGAGTTCTTCCGGGCGTAGGGCCGCAGAGCAGGCAAGGGCCACCGTCTCAGCAGAGAGTTGGCGATCGAGTAACTCAGCAGCACAGCGATCATAAGCATTATTTCTCGCTGCTGCCGGTGCTGGGTTGAATGGGATGAGGCCCACCGATAGAGCGACCAGGGAAAGTCCCAACAGTCCACCCTTGCGCCACTGCTGTCCTGGGGCGCGGGTCCCCAGGCGACTGCAAATTTTCCGAATCATCATTATTTAAAGAATCCTCATGACAAAAAACAGGACTTTTGAGCCTAAACTGATGTTTCAGCAGTACAAAGTCATCTAAAGTTAGACTTGAAACTGAACCTAGTAAAGATCTATACTAGAGAGTCTGGGAAAACTGTGTAACAACTGACGAGGAAAAGGAATGTCACGATATCGAGGCCCGAGACTGAGAATAGTACGCCGTTTAGGAGAACTGCCCGGATTATCGCGCAAAACTCCTAAGCGCGCCTATCCCCCAGGACAGCACGGGCAAGCCCGCAAAAAGCGCTCAGAATATGCAGTCCGCTTAGAAGAAAAGCAAAAACTGCGCTTTAACTATGGTCTGAGCGAAAAGCAACTGCTGCGCTATGTTCGTCGCGCCCGTCGCGTCACGGGTTCTACGGGTCAAGTGCTGCTACAACTGTTAGAGATGCGTCTGGATAATACCATTTTCCGTATGGGGATGGCACCGACGATTCCAGCCGCACGGCAATTGGTCAACCACGGCCACCTTACGGTTAATGGTCGGGTTGTTGATATTCCCAGCTACAATTGCCGTCCCGGAGACGTAATTACCGTCCGCGATCGCGAAAAGTCTCGCCAGATGGTCCAAGCTAATTTGCAATCTCCTGGATTAGCCAATATGCCGAGCCATTTAGAGTTTGACAAAAACAAGCTAGAAGGCAAGGTCAATGGAGTTATTGAGCGGGAATGGATCGCGCTACAAATTAATGAACTCCTGGTGGTTGAATACTATTCTCGACAAGCCTAACGTTTCAAGTCTCGCTGCTTCTTACCGCGCAGCCTAATTAGAGATTTTCCAAAGCCCCCAAACCCGTCAGCAAGGGGGCTTTTAGTTTGGGGATGGGGAGGGTGGTCATTGGTCATTTGTCATTGGTCATTTGTCCTTGGTGGATGAGGGATAGGGAGGATAGGAAAGTTCGTAGTAACGGCTGAAGTGCCTGATTGGGGACTGGAGGCACTAGATGTTTGTAGTAACGACTTCAGTCGTTGCTTTCGTGTCACGGATGAAGCCGTGACACGCTCAATTGGCGGCTGAAGTGCCTGCTTGGGGACCGGAGGTAGAGCATCCACAGGGGCGTGACGTAAGCGTTAGCTTACGCCACGCGGTAACGACTGAAGTCGTTACTACAAACTTTCTCCCCCATCCACCAAGGACAAATGACAAATGACTATTCTCCCCATCCCTCATCCTCCAATTTGCGACATGGTACGACTGTAGCTGCCGGTTTCAGTACCCGACTCCCGCTGTTTGTAGTTGATTTCGAGTTTGAGTTCGAGTAAATCAGCGACTTGCTGCCGGATTTCCGGGAGGGGGATGCCGTTGCGGAGGGCGGTTTTGAGGTTGATTTGGCCGGTTTCGTTGAGGAGACAGGGCCTTAACCAGCCTTCGGCACTTAGGCGCATTCGGTTACACCGATCGCAGAAACATTCGGACATCTGAGAAATAAATCCCACGGTGCCTTTGGCATGGGGAATCTGAAACACATCGGCAGGTCCATTTCCGGTGACTTGTCCTTCTGTTAATCCCCAGCGATCGCGAATGCGTTGGCGCAGTTCTTCTGAGGGAATCCAACCGCAGTCGCCAAATAATTCCCCATTCCCGATCGGCATGAATTCGATGAAGCGAACGTGCCAATTTCGGGCAATGGTTAATTCAGCTAAATCTAAAACTTCGCGATCGTTGACCCCGGGAATCACCACGACATTTAATTTTAAGGGGTTAAATCCGACGCGATAGGCTTCCTGAATCCCATCCCAAACTTGTTGCCAGCGACTGGTGCCGCGCGTTCCAGCTAGAAAATCGAAGGTTTGCGCTTCCAGAGAGTCGAGGCTAATATTAATCCGGCGCAGTCCGGCATCATAGAGGGTTTGCGCTTTTTGGGCGAGGAAAAAGCCATTGGTGGTTAGGGCTAAATCTTGAGTTTGGGGTAAATTGGCGATCGCCTCGACAATTTCTACTACATCTGCCCGAATCAACGGTTCCCCTCCCGTTAACCGAAACCGCGTAAATCCGACGGGGATAAAGACTTCTTGGAGTAACGTTAAGAGTTCCTCCCGAGTGAGTAAATCCTGTTGCCGGATATAGTCCAGTTCGGCCCCTTCTGGCATACAGTATTGGCAGCGAAAGTTGCAGCGGTCAATTAAACTAATCCTCAGATAATCCACTCGGTTTCGCTGTGGCGGGACTTCAATGGTCCGAGTGGTATTTTTTAACGGGTTGTTTTCAACAAGATTGCCCATTTGACCCCTAGATGCTTTCATCTGATATCCTAACTATTTTAACGAAGACCCTTCGAGACTCTCATTCAAGTCTGGGGTTTGACCTATCAAACTTTTGATGAGTTGCTCTCAAAACTTTTTATAATTGGGGGTGAACCTGATTTTTAGGGATTAATGGCCTGCTGAGACCAGGTGCGATCGCCATTGAATTGATAAAGCCAGCGGTTTTGGGGTTCTCCTCGCAATTCTAACCAATCCACGGTGATGGGATCGAGTAAGAGTAAACAAAACTGGGGCAGAGGTTGAGTAGTATCCGGGACTGGGGGAGAGAAATCATCGGATTCGTCACAGGGTGCAGCGGGATCGGGCCAAGAAAACTGGAGTCGGGTACTGTCGGAGAGTTGCTGCCATTCCCGGCAACGGGCTTGTTGTAAGGCGGGATCAGCGGTATGAGGGTCTACTAAGCTCAGGTAACCCTGGAGGCGAAACTGTTCCCGGGTGATGGGGAAGTACCAGCAGATTTCGCCATGAGGATGGGTGGGGATTTGCTGGGCTTTTTGGCTGCGGGCATCGGTGACAATTTTGAGTTGGTTGGTTTCGTCTAAAAAGCCGCGAAAGACAACGGTGCGATTAGCAGGAGTGCCGTCTGGGCGGATGGTGGCGAGTTGGAAGTAGCGAGATTCGGGGCGGCTACGGTTGCGATGGAGGGCATGAGCTAGGGGCGATCGCCACGGTGCAAGAGACATGATTTAATGAGACGGCGCTTAGAGGGGATGAGTGTATTCTATCTCGATAGCAAAGGCGATCGGCCCTTAAACCCGACCTCAAACCCAAGATGATCCTCCCCAATTATGAATTAAATCTGTAGAAATCACCGCAGTGACTGGGATTCCCTTACACTACAAATAACAACAAGTCCCTGGCTTCCTGGTGGTTTCCCCCCGGCATGAAAGGTGAGTAGAGGGGAGAAATCAGGGAAACATTCACTTTATAAATGCAAATTTTCAGTGCCTTAGAGGAGAGGCGTTTTCTGCGGCGGTATGGGGGGTGAAAAGCTTTTGCTTCCTGACATTTATCGCCGGATTTCACGGCCTTGATTTGGATTAAATGGATTGCAAAAAATTTGTAAACCTGATAGCTCGCTCAAAGCCAATTGCCGATCGCTCAGGCTCCGGAGTTCCAACCCCATCCAATCATTCCCAGCAATTGTGGGTATAACTTTGCCCTTCCCTTCTCTTTCCCTGTCAAGTTTACTCAACATTTTCTTGACAAAAGTTTACGTTTTTTAAAAAAATAAATATTGCCAAAAATCCCCTTTTGAGGTAAGGGTCTAACTCTTTAGATTAAGTTAAAAATAGTTGTTTTTTTGTGTAATTTGTTGCCGAAATTACAACCAGATATAGGATAGATTCTTTTAGAGAAGTTAAAAACTTTCTCTGTCAGTTAGAATTGGCCCTTCAGATGTCTCATTCAGATGCAGTCGGTGCCGTGGTTCAACAAAATGATGTCAATACTGCAATCGGAAACCTAACCGATTCAAGTTGGCCCTGGCTAGAACACTTCCCTGAAGGGTTCTCGGTACTCGGGAGGGATGATGCTGCTTCCGATTTAGCCCTTGAAAGACCCAAATCAGTTCAAGGGAAATTTTGCTGGATTGCTGCCAATGGTTCAGCCCCCACAAGTGCTGCACTGCCGAAGGGAAGAACCGCATTCAGAGGACTGCCTGAATGCCGACTCCAGCAGGCTTCTGCCCAGAAAAGAGGCGACATGAACGGACCCTCAGTTTCCTCAACCCTGTTCACCCGGAGCCCAGCCCGAGCGGATCTGGTGAGTCCAGGGTTTTAAGGACCGGCTTCTTCCCAGAAGCCAAAGGCAGGAAAAACCGCTTAATTGTGCAATCTACAGCGACCCTAGCCCAATCCTGCCTGCCAATTTCTCTATCCCAAACCAATAGCGTGAGACGACGACCCATGCAAAACCTAGAAGGCAGCATTTGCGGGATTCTTGGCTTGTGCCAAGAGATCGGCAAACGGGAATCCAGCAAAGAACTCATGAACCGAAGCCGCGCCTCTGTTTTACAACAATTGACCCTCGGCGTTGCACAAGCTGAGGATTTTGACACCGCATTAAGCTTGGCCCTGCGACGAGTCTGCGAAATCGCAGGATGGGATTATGGAGAAGCTTGGTCCTTCAATGCCGAAGGCGGATACCTTGACTGTAGCCCCGCATGGTACGCGGGAAAAATCAACGCCCTCGGGCGACCCTTGCCCGAGATTGAAAAATTCCGCCGACAAAGCGAAACCCTAACATTTTTACCGGGAATCGGTTTACCCGGACGGGTCTGGGTTCAACAAAAGCCAGAATGGGCCAAAGATGTATCAGAACTGCCCCAAGCCATTTTTCATCGGGCAAAACTCGCCCACAAACTGGGCATCAAAGCGGCCCTGGGTGTACCGATTCTTGCCAACAACGAAATTCTTACCGTCCTAGTCTTCTTCATGGTAGAGTCCCACCCAGAAGACCAGCGGACCGTTGAATTGGTCTCGGAAATTCTCCGGGGACTGGGATCCGTACTGTTCCAGAAACGCTCAGAAGAAGCCTTGCGAAAAGCCGAACAAAAATATCGGAATATTTTTGAGCGTTCCATCGAAGGAATGTTTCAAAGTAACCCATCTGGGGAATACCTCCTCGTCAACACCACCCTAGCCCATATTTATGGGTACGACTCACCGACAGAAGTGATGAATTCGATTCGGGACATCCAACATCAGCTTTATGTGGACCCCTCGCGACGGATCGAACTCAATCGCCTGCTACAAGAACAAGATGCGGTATGGGACTTCCAATCCCAGTGTTATCGCAAAGATGGCACCATCATTTGGATTTCTGAAAATGCGCGGACGATCCGGGATGCTCATGGCAAAATCATTGCTTATGAAGGCACCGTCAAAGATATTACCGATCGCAAACAGGCAGAAGAACGATTTGCAGCGTTGGTCCAGAACTCCTCAGACACCATCGCCATTTTATCCGCTGACGGCAAAATTTTATATGGGTCTCCCTCCCTCGATCGCATTTTAGGATATCAACCCGATAGCTTACTGGGTCACTGCATCCTGGATTACGTCCATCCCGAAGATGTGGCAATGGTTCGCGAAGTGCTGATGCCTCGACCCAAAGCCACCCCAGGAACGCGATCGCTGCATCCCTCCAAATTCAATAACCCCCACCCCTCGAAAATCATGGCAGATTTTTCCCCCGTCACCCTCAACAATCGCCCGGACCTCTCCTTCTCCTTAAAACCCATTGAATATCGCTTTCGCCATGCCGATGGCACTTGGGTCTACTTAGAATCCGTAACCAATAACCGCTTAGATGATCCCAGCATTCAAGGAATTGTCGTCAATTCGCGGGATATCACCCAACGCAAAGAAGCTGAAGAACAACTCCATCAGCGACTGGTCATCGAAGCGGCACTCTCTCAGATTTCTCGGTTGTTCGTCTCCACCCGAGAACCCAACTTTAATAAAATCCTCGCCCGAGTCGGCATTGCTGCCGGTGTAGAACGGGCCTATATTTTCGAGTTCGACGATCGCCTCAGTCAATTTAGCAACACATACGAATGGTGTGCCAATCCAGCCATCACCCAAATCCAGAACCGCCAAAACCTGCAAATTGCCGATTTCCCTTGGCTGATGGACCAACTCACGGTCCTGGAAATCCTAAATATCTGCGATGTCGAGTGGCTACCCAAAGCCGCCCATGCCGAAAAAGCCTTCTTCCTCTCTCAAAATATCCAATCCCTGCTGATCGTCCCACTTTTTTCCCAAGAAGAACGATTAGTCGGATTTCTCGGATTTGACGATCGCCAAATTCAACCCCATTGGTCCGCCAGCCATGCTCAACTCCTGCGCGTAATTGCCCAAATGCTCTCCAGTTATTATCAACGTAAGCAAACCGAAGAAGCCCTGCGGCAGGCGGAACGTAAATATCGCAGCATTTTTGAAAATGCCGTGGAGGGGATTTTTCAAACCACTCCGAGTGGTCAATATCTCACCGCCAATCCCATGTTGGCCGCTATCTATGGATATAATTCCCCGGAAGAATTAATCGAAGTCTTGACCGATATCGAGCATCAACTCTACGTGGACCCCCAGCGCCGGTCTGAGTTTCGCCGCTTGTTACAAGAACAAGAGACCGTCTGGGGCTTTGAGTCCCAAGTCTATCGACGCGATCGCCGCATCATCTGGATTTCTGAATGTGCGCGGACCATTCGCGATCTCAACGGTGACATCATTGGGTATGAAGGCACCGTGGTTGATATCACCCAGCGCAAACAAGCCGAAGCTGAACTGCACCAACGGGATAACTTATTGCTAGGGGTCGCCCAAGCCATGAATCACCTGCTCACCAATACCAACACCGCCCAAGCCGCACTAGATGCCCTTGCCACCCTCGGAGAAGCGGCAGGGGTCGATCGCGTCTATATCTGTGAGTTATCCAATCCCACCACCGCCTACAACTTCGGCTGTTCCTCGGAATCCCACCCGACCCTCACCTCTTGTTCCGACTGTACCGCGCGGGAACATTGTCAAATGTGGATTCGGTTTGAGTGGACCCGAACTCCCCAGGTCGGTTTAAAAAATGGGGCCTGTTCCATCGTCCAGTTGCGCTCCAGCCTCCTCGATACTTTGTTAGTGGGTGAAACGGTCAGTTTGATTGCCCAGAATTTGAATCCAACGGAGCAAAAACTGTTTGCTCAAGAGGGAACGCGATCGAGTTTGATGGTTCCCATCCTGGTAAATAATGAATTTTGGGGATACATTGGGTTTGATGACATTGAGGTTGAGCGTCCCTGGTCCAAAAGCGAAGTCTCGATTTTAAGTGCGATCGCCGCAAGTATAGGCGGTGCCCTCCACCGTCATCACCAAGAGGAAATGATTCGCCATCAAGCCTATCATGATCGTCTCACAGGTTTACCCAACCGGCAACTATTGGATGAACGCCTGCCGATGGCGATCGAAATTGCTAAACAGGAAAAAGACCAATTAGCGGTGATGTTTCTGGACCTCGATCGCTTCAAAATCATTAACGACACCCTCGGTCATGCCGTCGGCGATGAACTCCTCCAAACCGCTGCCTCACGCCTGCGAAGCTGTCTGCGTGATAGTGATATCATCGTGCGCTGGGGTGGAGATGAATTTATCCTGTTGTTAGAAGGAATTACCAGTACGGAAGATGCCGCCCAGATTGCTCAACGTCTCCTAGAATGTCTGCGTCCGGTTTTTGAGATTGAAGGCAACCAACTCTATATTACTGGCAGTATTGGCCTTGCGGTTTATCCCCAGGATGGGGAAGACCCGGAAACCTTAATTAAGAATGCGGATACAGCCCTCTATCGGGTCAAAGAACAGGGCCGGAATCATTACCAGATTTACTCTCCTGCCATGAGTTCAGAAGCCTCTGAGTTACTGGTTTTGGACAATTCACTCCATGAGGCTTTAACAAGAGAAGAGTTTTTTTTGGAATTCCAACCCCAGGTTAATCTTAAAACCGGCGCAGTGGCAGGGATGGAAGCCTTGGTGAGATGGCAACACCCTAACTTGGGATTAGTCCCTCCGCATACGTTTATCCCGATCGCTGAAGAAAACTGTGAGATTATCAAGTTAGGCTGGTGGGTGTTGCAGCAGGCGATCGCTCAAAATAAAGCATGGCAAGATGCGGGATTACCTCTGATTCGGATGATGGTCAATCTCTCAACTCGGGAATTTCACCATCCTGATTTAGTCGAAATCATCTCCCAAATGCTGGGGGAGGCGAAGCTAGACCCCCATTGGTTGGGGTTGGAAATTAGCGAAACCACGGCGATGCATGACCCGGATTTGACCGATAGCATTTTGCGTCAGTTTCGCACAATGGGAATTTCCACGGCGATCGATGATTTTGGAATAGGGTATGCTTCTCTGAATTATCTGAAAAAATTTTGCTTCCAAACTCTGAAAATTGACAAGTCTTTTGTCTGGGATATCGCACTGAATGCCAAAGAAGCGGCGATCGTCTCAGCGATTATTACCCTAGGACAAAAACTGAATATGAGTGTGGTGGCAGAAGGGGTGGAAACAGCGGTCCAGCGGGATTGTTTGCTGAATCTCAACTGCTATGAAATGCAGGGGTATTTGTTTAGTCCATCTCTGGGTTCTGAGGAGGCTACCCGACTGCTGGCTGAAAATAATGATTGGTTATGATGTGATGTGATGTGATGAAATGAGATGATATAACAGCGATCGCAACCGAATCTACCCCAAAATTGCTTGCGATCGCCCGTTACTTTTTAGAGCATTGCCGATTATGCGTAGCTCTCTTGTTGTTTAAAATAGTGATAAAGATTCGCCACCGTCAAATCGGGTACTTCTTGCCAAGTCGTCTTTTGTAATGTAAAAGATATTGGCAGGCGATTTCCTACGGCATAGCTGCGCTTACCGCAACTGGGAAATCAGGAATCAGAAATCAGATAACTGTCGCAACCAAGACTTATTGGGAGAAGAACCGACAATATGGTTTGACCACTACAACATAAGGCTTTGTCAAATTTCACCACATCATCTGCTGATTTAAATTTAAGTCCGTAGGTAAATCTTGTAAATTTCCGCCAATATTTAGAAGGTAATCTTGGGTTGCGTTAGGTTTGTTAAAACCAGATTTTTGTAAAGCAGCTATTAATAAATTGGGATTAAGCAGTTTCTTAATCCTTACTCCAGCTACTTGAAAATCCACTAAATTAGGGTAAACTTCTTTAAAGATTGATTCTGCTAAATCACAATCGAACACCTCTACAAACCCAAAAACTGCTTGTCTAGCATCAAAAAAATAGCACATTGAGCCATATTGATAAGGGCTTCCTATGTAAAAACGTTTTTTAGTTCTATGGGATGAACTTTTCCATAAAATCTCTCCCATATTTTGCTGACAAACTACTACAATATGAGGCTGGCTTTCTTGATATATGCCCGCAATAAAACCTCGAAATAAATCCCAATCTTCTCTAGGGATTGTTTCTCCATTCCTGCTTTTGTTGAGGCATGAAGGAAACAGGGGTTTGGTGGTAAGTTTAAGCAAGCGTTGTAACTCGGAGAACCTAGGACTTGTTTTAGGAAGATATTCCTTAACCTTACTATCATTAAATAAAGGTTTAAATATATCTATATAATTTCGCTCTGAACTATTAAGCTCTAAAATGGGAGTTAAAACATATCTAATGATAACCTTATCTAATCCTTTCCTAGCAAATTGCTTGTAACGGTGATGTGTTGAGCCTGCCCAACGATTTTTTAAACTTTTAGCTTGACCTATATAAAGTAAGTTATCGAATTCATCAAACACAAAATAAATACCTGGATTCTCAGGAAGTTGACCACGTTGGCGTAAAGTAACCTGTCCTACAAAGATGGGAAAATTAGTCATGTTTTTAAAGGTGTTATAAATTAGACAAAACTTTAATAATTTTTATTGCTAAGGCATTACCTAGTTCTTTTAGCTCCAGCTTATGCAACCTAACCCCCATCAGGGCCTCATCAGAAATATGATTAAGGGACGAGTACAACTCTTTAAGCAATTCTGGCATAGGGTATTGTGGGGTAAAAGCAATAGGATTTAGAAATTCTTTAGGGAGTGGGAGCATCTTGCTCCCTGTTACGGGGAGATTGCCAAATATAAATCATCCAAACGTTCGTAGTAACCCCTTTAGGGGTTTCTTTAAGATGACTCCTGAAGGAGTCACTACGAACGTTTTGGTGGTTTTATTTTTTTGAGTTCCCTACAATTGCCGCAAAAAGCGTAAATCACTGCTATAAACTCGGCGAATATCATCAATTTGATACAACACCATTGCAAACCGTTCCACCCCAAATCCAGCGGCAAATCCTGTATAAACCTCCGGATCATAACCCACCGCTTTTAACACATTCGGGTCAACAGTGCCGCATCCTAACACCTCCAACCATTTCCCTTTCCACTGCACATCCACCTCAGCAGAAGGTTCAGTAAACGGGAAATAACTCGGACGGAAGCGCAAGGGTAAATCTTCCCCAAACATTTGGCGGACAAACTCTTTCAACGTCCCTTTGAGGTCCGTGAAGGTAATTCCCTTGTCTATCGCCAAAATTTCAATCTGATGGAACACTGCCGCATGAGTGGCATCCACCGTATCCCGGCGATACACCCGCCCTGGGGCCACAATCCGCACCGGAGGCTCATGTTTTTCCATGTAGCGAATCTGCACCGGAGAGGTATGAGTCCGCAGCAGGTTCCCATCGGGGAGATAGAAAGTATCCTGCATATCCCGCGCTGGATGGTCTTGAGGGGTATTCAGGGCCTCGAAATTATAATAGTCCGTTTCCATTTCCGGTCCCGTGGCGACGGTGTACCCCATCCCCACAAAAATATCGATCGCCCGATCAATCACTGCATTCAAAGGGTGAATCCGACCCTGGGGACGATACACTCCCGGCATCGTCACATCCAGAGTTTCTGCCGCGAGTTGCTGTTGAATTTGGGCCTGGAGTAAATCCTGATTCCGCCCTTCCAGTTGGCCTTGCAGCGCTTCCTTGACCTCATTGGCCAGAGAACCAATTCGGGGTCGGTCTGCGGCATCTAGTTTTCCCATTCCACGCAAGATTTGAGAAAGCTGCCCTTTTTTGCCCAGATAGTTGACTCGCAATTGTTCGAGTTCATCAAGGGTATTCACCGAGGCGACTGCCCCCACTGCGTCCTGACGCAGGTTTTCCAGTTGGTTCTCTAAATCACTAAGCTGAGTAGTCATGCTGCAACGAGTGTTAAATCCATAGTTCCCGCCATGACGAGTTTAGCGCAAAGGGTTACCCCGAATCAGCCGAGAGCATCAGTACCGGAGGAGGTCCCCACCTCCGGTCCCCTCCCCTTGGCAAGGGGAGGGTTAGGGTGGGGTCCCTCTTGGGCGATTCCCTACGGGAGAGCTTCCGCTTACCGCGCATCACGAAGAAAGAGGTTGGCACCCGACTCCATACAGGGGCGATCGCTGCAAAAAGTGCCAGGACTTAAGCAATATTTAACATGAATCTCTAAATGTAGAGGCGAATCGCGAATCGCCTCTACATTTAGGATGGATTTTCAAAATCTGGGTAAGTCCTGAGTGCGTGACGTGGCGATCGCCCAAGAAGAACCCCACCTTAACCCGGACCTTGGCAAGGTTGGGCTGTTTCATTGTAAAATTTTCCTTACCCAGTAAGCTTTACAGACCAAGGGTTTTCGGCCTGATTTCCTAAGTTGAAACTAGAAAATAGAGACCACCCCGCCCCTTCGGGACACCCCTCCAAAGGAGGGGAATATGCCCCAAAATTCCCCTCCTTTGGAGGGGAATGGGGAATATGCCCCAAAATTCCCCTCCTTTGGAGGGGAATGGGGAATATGCCCCAAAATTCCCCTCCTTTGGAGGGGTGCCCCGCAGGGGCGGGGTGGTAAATTCTAGCTAATAATCTAGTATTGATCGGTGCGCCCTACTCACAAGTATCTGTCTGTTCCAACTCAAGAGACCACCCCGTCCCTGGGGGACACCCCTCCAGAGGAGGGGAATTTTGGGGAATATG